>CAMBAQ010000074.1 GCA_945863785.1 Chthoniobacter flavus | reverse complement strand
CTTCATTACGGCAATGTCTCTCAATGGCTTGTCAAGAATGGGCGTGGTAATTTTCATCGAAATATTTTTTTGGAACGAAGTGGAGAAAGGACAGTTTCTATTCAAAATGACGCACTGGGGAGTTGGAGACAAATCGTTTGGTGTGGATAAATGCTATGACCAGTGCGCGAGTAACCAACCGTCTTGATGATCGCACATTCAATTGTCGATGTAGATATAACGCTGGTAGATACGAATACCCTCACGGGCTGGCTGGGACAACACAACAGCCGAATTGGTGAAATTTTCTTGCCATGTCGTCAAAGGATCGCTTCCTGGCAAGGGATCGATGAATTTATCCGCCAACTGGCTGTATTCTGAAGGACTCATCAACAAGCGGGCACGGCTGTCCACAGCGGCCACAGTCACAATCACAGCGCGGATGGCATTGCTTGAGGCTGTGCGCGCCGTCGAAGCAAAATTCGCGATGTAGGTCGTGCTGCCGGAATTAGTTCCCACCGCGCCCTTGATGGTTCCGTTCCCCATGAGAAAGGCGAATTCCATGCGAAAAATATCAGACTCCAAAATTTCATAATTCGCACTATCGATCGAAAGGTAACTACTTGAAACGGTCGCATTCGTCACAGAGGTAAAAGATAAGGCCGATGAGCCGTTGGAAGTCCAAGTCTTTGCTTCCGCACCGCGCTGTAGCCCCTCACTCGCAACTTGATAACCCAGCATCGTAATGCCCCTGCCGGCGGAATAGCCTTCCGCCGCTGCAAAAAACTTCAGGCCGTCGTTTCCAGATTTTTTTTCAATGCGAAACGGTAAATCACTCCGAATGATGGCACGGGAAAAATCGGCGGAAATCCGGCTTAGAGATTGACGCGCGCCGCCATCCACGCTCATCCGCCGCTGGGATTGTCCAACAATGCGAGAGACCCCATCGGTTATGCTTGCAACCATCACCGCCATAAACAGAAAAACAGCCATTGCCACAAGAACTTCCACGAGAGAAAATGCTCCCCTTCCCCCTTTCTGAAATGTGATTTTTTTCTTCATTCTAACTCGGATTTCGTGTAAGAACTAAAACGCAATCCACGGATCCCAGGGGCTGAGTGGCCTTTGCAGGCCAGTCGATGGAAATGAAGGCTACAGGCGGGCCCTGAAGGCTGCGCGCTTGAATCGTCCAACTGAGCGCATACACCGCCGCATCGCTGGAAATTGTCGCACTAATCCCCAACCAGTTGCCATCAATGTCAAAATATCGTTTTCCAGAATTGACCGAGTTCACGGGAATTTGGTAGATGGCCGAGTCTGTTGTATTGGAACCAACGCACTGAAGATCAGAACTCACTGCTGACAAAATATTGAGGGCGGCAGCCTCATGCGCACTCTCCTTTACTATACCAAGTCCCATGGGAATCAGGCCCATGATAGAAATCAGACCAAATGATATAATTCCCAATGCCAAAGTGACTTCCACCAGCGAGAATGCCTGAGATCCTGTGGGGAAAAAACGTTTCATGGCCTGAATACGGAAACAGCGCCGGAAAGCGCATTGATTTGAATCGCCGAATAGTTCGAAGCATTACGAATGACGCCATTCGCTGAGGGTTGAAGTCCGATCTCAATGACTCGACTCAAGGTTGCAGAATCCAGCCGAGCCTCTCCTCGGCTGTTCCATCGTAAGACTTGATTGGCAAACGCGTTCGTGCCACTGGAAAACGGAAAAGCCGTTCCCGATCCGACGAGTTGCACCACATTGGACTGCGAGCGCGCAGTGGATGCCGGCGCCTCCACAAGCTGCAAATTTTCGATACGAACCAAGCGGCTGATGGAAACAAGATTATTCGTATTCGTCGTTCCCGATGGCGAGGCGCTCACACCGACCAGCAGGGTATCGGAGCCCTCTTTTTTAAACCCAACCCACACATAAGTATTTTGCGCCATGGCATAAGCTCTTGCCTGCTCGAGAATTCCCGAAATATCATTAGCGGCTTTGGTTAATGACCCTGCACCACGGATGGCATTGAATGCCGGCATAGCGAGCGAAGACAGAATCCCGATGATTCCCATAACGACAAGCAACTCGATTAGCGAGAAGGCGCTGCGTATGTTCAGGCGCGAATTCACTTGCGGATATTGTAACTTTGATCTCGACGGGCAAACACCTCAGCACGTGTTTTTAATGCCGCCTCAATTGATGCGGGAAGTTCGAATGCGGTGTATGGAGTCTGCATGTCGTAGCTTTTTAACTCATAGATTGTTTCGTAAGCAATCGGCTTCATGGTTTGTTTATCAATGAATGCGGTGCCCTGAATTTCTGCATTGGAAGCATCTTTGAGATCAACAAGCGCAACTCCGGGTACCGTAGCGTCATTCTCGTCTTCAAGGCTTGGAGGAGTGAACTGCTCGGGAAAAAATTGCCTGTAAACATAACAATCGCGTCCCTGATATTTTGCAGACCCGATAAAATATTTGTTGGATATCCAGCTGAGTTCACTCAACTCATTCACCCCTGTGGTTGGGCCAGTGCTTGAGAATCCCACCTCTTCAAATACAGCCTCTCCAGTGACTCGATGCTCAAACAGAATTTCCTTTTTTGTGACATACCTTGTGAATTGAATTCCACCCGAATAAATAAGTTTTTCTCTGCGTATTCCAGAAGAACACGAGTTTTCGATCTTTGAAACCGATGGAATTCCAGACCTTCGCACATTCGCCTCAGGCGCTGCGCCATTCGCCTCGGGGGATGATTTGAGTTCCCTCAATTCATCAGCAGATTTTATCGTGACAACCCAAGATGCTTCACTGGGAATAAGGTTGGAAAAGGCTGGGGGCGGCGTCTCATCGAGAGACGGCTTCACGGCAGTAAGTTGAGCACAGACAACGCTGAATGGGACTAAACTCATAACAACAGCAGCATACATACTATTCATTAACATTTTCCTTTCGAATTTCCAAAATTTCACCAGTCACGCGGTCGATGGAAACGTGAATCCAGACCCGCTCCTCACTTTGCACCATAAAATCGCTTCCCGATTTTGAGGTTGAGGTGAAACGACCCGTCTGCGCCACCAAGTCGATGAGAAAGTTCCAAGTGCGAGTGGTTCCCATTTCCACCAACGCTCTCAAGGCCGCCTCTCTCCGTGTTTTGAAAGTATCGGCGGATAGAGGGTCGGTTCCACTCCCCTTGTTGAAAACGCGAGTGACGAGATCGCCTTTATCCAGGAATGGATTCGACGCGCTTTCCGTTACGATAGCCTGCGCGATAGCCTGTGCCTCCGCATCGCTTAAAACCGTGGAAGAAAACTTATTTGCATTCAGCAGAATCATCTTAAGGACAGCCGTTTGTCTGGAATTTAAATTAACCCGCCCTGCCAAAACGGGAAGACTTGAGTCGGTATCTGAGATACTAAACATATCCAGCAATCCAAGGTCGGCTGACCGGCGCGAGAAAAAATCCAGAGTCTTCCATGGCATATCCCGAAAAACATAGCCCAATTCACCAACCGATCGAAAGGCTCGGTTAAGCATAAGCGGTCTTTCATTCGTTTGCCCCCTCACCGTTGGAAAACCACCCAAATACCCATCGCCTGGCCTGATGATAGAATCTGGATCAGAATATCTTGCGGGATAATTAGTGCTCAGGACATCTGGGTTATTTGCCACTAGACTATAGAGACCGATTTGCGCTCGATTGGCTTGGGGTGGTTTTGTGAAAGCTGGGATCACTTCAAATCCGGAGTCCAGTATGTTATTCTTGTCTTTTCCAACAGAAAGTCCAACAGGAAAGCACCAGACAACAGACGTATTAATAATATTCCCAGCATCTGTCAAAAAGTTAGCCGGAAAGGTGTTGGTAGAGTTGCGTGTGGAATACCCCAAAAAATCATTCACAGAACTGGAGCTACTACTTGCACTCCATCCAGAAAGACCGAAACGGCTTGTTCGAGGGTCGGCTTTGATCATGCCTACAGTAGCTCCTTTGCTTCTCCAAGTGTAAAATTCATTGGCAAGCGTTGCATTGAGTGAGCCGTATTGTGTATTTAATGGCAACTCATTTACTGATAATGAATTTTGCACTGGCGAACACATTGTATCGAACTGATTCAACCCAAAACTTTCGTATTTCTGATAAGTATACCATTTCGTTGAAGGATCACCTGTTCTATGCACTTGAAGGGCAAACTCCCAACCTTTAAAGTCGGGAGAGATTGGATTACTCTTCAACCTGCATGTATTAAATGCCTTCACACCGACAGTCTTCCCTGTATCAGCTTCCAACTTTGCAACGGTCGCATTCAAAGAACTCGATCGCAATGCAGCAGCGGGAATCGCTGTGCCAGGGCGGCACTCATGCATAAGCACCCCGGGAGTATCGTTTTTTGAGGTGGGAGTGCTTCCGAGTGTCGTTGGTTCGGAGTAATCTTGAGTTTCTGAAAAAGAAAAGACACGACCGGAGTTGATAGCTACAAGATTATTCGTAGTCGTTTGATAATCCGTGTATGAAGTTCCACCAGCAGCTTGAGACCCCCTTAGTGCAGCCGCAGCCGTGCTATTTATTGACGTTGCCGGCGAATAATACAAATTATTCCTGCCAGCCCCGGCCGTTGGCACGATACGAAACCCGTCGACACCGTTCGGCAACGTTTTGGCATTTTGGTGGGGATTCCAAACATCAAATACGGCCCACACCTGAAAAAGATCACGGTCATCGGTGGGGCGCCAGCCCACCAATCCGATCTGGTTGATGTAGGGAAGGTTTTCAATTCCATAAAGTGACCAATTGTCGACCGCTGTTTTAGGATACTGTATACCGGTTGGAACATCGTCGGAATCCCATTGGTCAATGATGTTGGCTCCTATCTGGATAATCTGAAGCGTCGGGTCGGAATCTCTTAAAGACTCAGTAGTATAGGTATCCGTGCCATTTTTCCCAAGCGAGCCTGTCAAAATGCCCGCTTGAAGAACCTCAAAGAAAGTCGGCTCGCGCTTGAGCGCAGCGACTTCACTGAGAGTGCATATTCCCTTTGAGGCATTGGTTGCTGTATACTTCCATGTTTGTGGGTCGATATTGGTGAGCCCAAAATAATAGCTCATCGCCGTGGGGTCAGGATTCGTTTGAGCGAAAAGATTGAGCTTGCTCAAGGGGAACCGTCTGAGCATGACAGGCGTCCCTGAATTCACACTGATGGAACCACTGTCTGGGCGCGAAAGTGTCGCATTGGTTGTGAATCGAGCAGTCAAAATCGCAGGGTTCATAACATCCGCACTCGGCGTGAGCGGGAGCTTCGACCTGGCGGAATTCGGCTCGTAGGATGGAGCGTTGAGGTCGCGGCTGAATGTGGTGAGAAAAGGCAAGGCGGCACTGGGAATGGGAGATCCCGACTGGGCGACATAATTGAGGAGATCCTGGCGGTTCACAAAGGCCTGCTCCGATGCCGGCACGTCGATAAAGTTTCGCTTGGGATCAAACAATCCTCCACTGCCTGAAGCAGCGTTCGTATTTGTGGAGGAAACAGCGGATCTCCAAGCCACAAAGTTTGTGAAATTTGGAAAACTGACCCCTCCGATCCCGTTGGAGAGCGACACTTGATGCGTGAACCCACGAATGGCGTTGTTTGTGGTGGGGAGGGCATTGCCAACGACATTGATATCGAGAAGTCCGCCCACATCATAAACAGTGTAGGCATAACGCCCGATAACGAATCCCGTGTTCGTGCTATTCGAATTGGCCGCTATGGCGAGTGCCGAGGCCGTGAAGTCTGTGGGTGTTTCACCCTTGCGATTCAGGTAAATCCAATCTGGAACAGTGAAGGCATTTGTTTCCGAATCGCCCATCAACTTTGGGGCAAGCCACCGTTCCTTGGTCAGGAATCTTCCATTTGCTGAAGTATTGGTTGTTGAAATCGAGGAGGCCCTAGCCAAGCCATTAGCGGAGCGGTCGGAAAGCGTTCGGTAGCCACTGCCAGTCGTAAAAAAAGACAATCCACTACGGCTGACTTTCACGATGTTGGTGACTCCCCCGTTGCCGATCCGCTGGGGGACCACAGAAGGAGCAAGCATATTCGTTACGCCGGTGCCATTTGCGGTGAGAGTGATCGGCCGGCGAATCGGCATCGTGAGCGAGGAATTTCCATCAGCAAGGGAGCCAGCTTCGATCTCGTGCTGGAAGTCGTCCAAAATCAGATCGGCCGCAGTTTTCGTAATCAGTTGAACCTTCAAGTTGGCGGCACTCGCCACGCTGATTTGCCGGTGCAGCATGGCGTTTGAGAAATACGCCAAAACAATCGTCATCAGGAGCACCAGCATCGCAAGGGCAAATACTAAAGCAAATCCCCGTCGTCCGCGATTGGGAATGCCAAGCGCCTTGTTAACGCGGGAACTGAAAATTATGTTCCTGGAATGGGGGGAATTTAAAAACATACTTCCTTTTCAATCCCAATCGATCATTTTTGTAATATTTAATCCCATCTCGTAAGTGTTAATGTCTCACGGTTGCATTGTTCGCTATGCGCCCTGATAGCTAATTAACGAACATAAACTTGGGAGTGGAATTTGTCAATGGCTGGGGAACTGGTTTGCAAAAAGAACCTCTTACCAATTGCAACGTAGAGTGCAAGATCGGATCGATTTAAAAATCATCGATCAAGCGCGTTCCATATATTTTACGAAGCGCAGATATCCCAAGTAAAAGCAGGTCATGATGAGAGCCACGATTCCAAAAATGCGCACATTTCTCGAGTTAGGAATTTCGTATTGAAAGTAATACATAAAAAACAGGCAGGCGCCGAGATACCCAAGAAATGCCATAAAGGTAACGGCTACCAATATTTTATCGGTCGGAGATGAGCGACTTTCAGGCAATTCACCATACTTGACATGACTTGTGGGAGCCTCTCCTTCACTTCCACCCAAACGCTTCCAGTAACGAAAGGCGCGGTAATGAAAAATATATCCAATGAGTAAAAAAACAAACATCCAAGGATGGATAAATTTGTAGGCCATCATGCTGTCGTCGGGAAAGTAACCTTTCATGACATCCAGATAAACACCGGCAAGAAAGCCGCCCAGCATCACCGATCCAGAACGCACCAAGGCCTGCGCACCACAAAACTGCCCAAACCGACTGGATGGAAACATACTCATAAGCCTAGGAATTCCGGAACATTGACTCATTGCTGTTGCCAAGGCATCCGCCACATTCAATCCAACGAAAACCCAAAAATAAACAAGGGGTGGTGGCGCATCCGCAAAGATCCAGACGGAGGCAAAGATTGGCATACAGAGGTTAAATCCATGAATATAAGCCTGAGTGCGCACTGGATTACAACGATCGACCAGAGCGCCCGCAAACACGAGCAAAACCGCGATAATGACGCTATTGATCGCCGTGGCCTTCCCGATCATTCCCAAGTCCAAACCCATGGACTGCTGGAAAAAGACCATGAAAATCATTACCGTTCCAGCCAATGATGTGCAGGTGGTGGTAATGAAAATATTCCAGTAATAAGGTATTGTGAAACAATTTTTTGAAAATGCCTTAATATCTTTCTTAAGGCTGGGTGCCTCCCCGTCATCCTCTGGGGGAGGATATTTTCCCTCTTTCACATTCAAAAACATGGCTCCAAACCCCACGAGATAAAGCAATCCCGCTCCGACATAAATCTCGGTCATGTGACTGAGCGCATATTTGAAAATAAAGTATTGATAACCAGCAGAGCTTAAGACTCCCACCAGACGGAACCAACCCATGAATTTCCCGATAAACTCGCGAGGAACAACATCATTGAAAAGGCAATGGTAAACAGACCCCACAAACATATTGAAGAGATCAAACATCCCAAGGAAGATGGCCAACAAACCGATGATCACTGTGGTGCGAGTGATCGTGCCTCCGGAGAGAAAAAGACCATGCAGCCAACCGCCAAGCTGATCGCTAAAACCAATAAATAAAAGCGATAATACCAGAAATGGCATTGTGTAGATCATGAAAGGCATGCGCCTGCCCCATTTTCCACGGTGACGATCGCTCTTGAAACTCACCCACGGGCAAATCGTTGTATTGAAAATACCAGGCAGTGTGCTCATCATGAGACCAATAAAAGAACTTGATGCGCCCAGTTCCTTGAGCTTGAGCGGCACGATGCTTGGCACGACGGCCTCCATCAGTGTAAAACAGAAATCGCCCCATAAAAGCCATGCAAATAGGACAACAAGACCTTTTTTTGTATAGGATAGCGTCCCGCAGCGGTAGGTTTTTGTTTCAGCTGTGTTCATCGAGGGGATTTTTTACCTTTTTTGCGCTTGATAAATTTCATGCACCTGAGGTCGCGGCTGAATCAGGTTTGCGTCTATGATGTGACATGGCCAATGTTGGGGAGTATTCCAGCCCATTCCATAGGCCGAAAGAAGGGCCCCTCCGAGGCAAGCGGGCTCGGGGCAGACCGGTGGCGCGCACGCAATGTTTAAAATATCCGCTTTGATTTGAAGCCATCCGCGACTGCGCGTGGCTCCCCCGCAACAAAGGAGACTCAGTGGCAAATCCTCACCACATAAGCGCTTGAGGTGTTCCTCAAGACGAAAGGCCACGGCCTCCATGATGCAACGCACCATGTGGCCTCGCGTGTGTTCATGGGTGAGACCCGAAAAGGAATCCCTGGGATCGCCATGAAAAGGTCGGATCAATCGTAAACCTAACGCACCAGGCGGAGTCAAATCCGCCTCGGCATCGAGCAAAGGAAACTCAGGACGATCGGGTTGCAAATTGCGAAAGTCCTCAAGCAAACTGGCACCGCGACCTTCCACGGCCATCTGCCAATACAACCCCTCG
>CAMBAQ010000073.1 GCA_945863785.1 Chthoniobacter flavus | reverse complement strand
ATGTCCTTCCAGCGAGAAATGCCTAAGCAACTCGTGATAACGGGAAATCCGTTTTCATGGGCATAGAGGGCCGTGCGGTCGAAGCGCATGTCGAAGCACATCGTGCAGCGGGCGCCTTTCTCGGGTTCCCACTCCAAGCCTTTGGCTCGCGCGAACCAGTTGTCCGTATCGTAATCCGCGTCCACAAAGGGGACGCCTTCCTTTTCGGCGAAACGGATATTCTCGGCCTTGCGGAGTTCGTATTCTTCGCGAGGGTGGATATTCGGATTGTAGAAATAAATCGTGTAGTCGATCCCAGAAGCCGCCATTGCCTCCATCACTTCGCCGGAGCAGGGGGCACAGCACGAGTGGAGGAGAACTTTTTTGTTCCCTCCTGGAGCCTCGATGACTGGCCGGGTGCTCGGTTGCGGTGATGGTTTTTGATTTTTCAAATCAACGAATGTAAGCGTTGCGAGCGTTTTACCGATGCTTTTTTAGGCCTTCGCTTTGCCTTGGCTTGCCACAGCGTTCATAGCAGCGGCGATCGCCTCTTGGTCACCGAGGTAGTAGCTTTTGATCGGCTTGAGATTTTCATCCAACTCGTAAACGAGGGGAATGCCGGTAGGGATGTTGAGCTTGAGGACTTGTTCCTCGGTGAGGTTGTCTAGATACTTGACCAAAGCGCGAAGGCTGTTCCCGTGGGCGGCAATGATAACGCGTTTGCCGGATTTCACCGTCGGTGCAATTTTTTCATGCCACAGCGGGAGAAAGCGCTCGACGGTATCTTTGAGGCATTCGGTGAGCGGAAGTTGGGATTCGGAAATGCCAGCATAGCGTGGATCGTGTCCGGGCCAGCGCTCGTCGGATTTTTCGAGGGGGGGTGGGGGAATGTCGTAACTGCGACGCCAGACGAGGACTTGTTCGTCACCAAACTTTGCCGCTGTTTCAGATTTATTGAGACCTTGGAGGGCACCATAATGACGCTCGTTGAGGCGCCAGTCTTTTTCCATTGGGATCCAGAGTTGATCGAGTTCCGTGAGAACGCCCCAGAGCGTATTGAGAGCGCGTTTAAGAACGGAAACGTAGGCAATATCGAAACTGAAACCTTCTTTTTTGAGGAGTTCGCCGGCGGCCTTGGCTTCGGCGCGGCCTTTGTCGCTGAGTTCGACGTCGTGCCAACCAGTGAAGCGGTTTTCTTTGTTCCAGGTGCTTTCGCCGTGGCGGATGAGGACAAGTTTATACATTGGGTGATTTTTTTCTAATTGAGACGCCTGTTTTATAGCCGTCTGTGAAGCGTCCTGGCAAGAATCCAAAAACGCTTTTGGGTCGGCCTTCTCGTCGAACTGGAATTTTGAGGCTTTCCGGTTGCTTGCTATCCTTGTTGAATCGTGTCCATGACATTGATCGATCGGATCCAGGGGGGTATGGCTGTGGTGCGCGCGCTATCGAGTCCCAAGGCTTTTCGGATCGCTCTGGCCATCTGGATCGTTTACGCGGCGATTATTGCGATCCTTGTCGCGGCGCAACCCAATAAACGCACGGTGACTCCCGAATATAGGAAAGCCTCCATCGAATGGTGGGCGGGCAATCCCATCTACAAAGGACGAATGCATGGGTATCTTTACTTGCCGCATTGTGCGATCCTCTACACGCCCTACACATGGCTTCCACTCAGGGTGGGGGAGGTGGCATGGAGGTTCACTGCGATCGGGCTCTTTGGTTGGTGTATCTGGAGATTGTGCTCGGTTTTTGGTGCAGAGCGTCGAAAATGGTGGTTTCTCGTTGCCACCGTAGGGGCGTTGCCCGCCAGTTTATCTTGTGCGAGGAATGGCCAAGCGAATCTGCCTATGGCCGCGTTGCTCGCCTTCGCCGCGGTGGATCTCGGTCGGGGGGCTTGGAACCGAAGTGCGTTGTCACTGATTTTGTCATTTGCACTCAAGCCATTGGGGGTGGTTCCGTGTCTTCTCGTTGGCGCCTGCTATTCTCGAAAAATGGTTTTCCGACTCGTGCTAGCTCTTGTTTTTCTTGGGTTAATCAGTTTTGTCCACTTCCGCCCCGAGTACGTTATCGAGCAATATAAAATGATGGTGGAAACGCTGAGGGTCGCTGGGCAACCGAACCAGCGGTTATTTTGCGATGTGCAGGGGCTTTTAATCACCTTCGGGATCATGCCGGCAGCGAAATGGATGTTGGCTATTCGTGCCCTTGCTGCCGTGGGAGCTCTTTGGACGGCCATCTTGGCTTTACGTCGCTATGATGCTGCACGAGGGGCTTTTGTTTGCATGATGCTATCGGCTCTTTACCTCGTGCTCTTCAATCCTCGGACGGAAACAAACTCCTATGTGCTTCTAGCGCCGTTTCTAGGGGTGCTGATTGCCGAGTGTGCGAGACAACCACGCCTACTCACTCGTTTTCTGTGGCTGTCTGGGTTTGCATTGATCCTCACGTGTGAAAATTGGGGGGCATTGCATAAGTGGACCAACTTGTGGCTCAAGGCGGCGGCGTCTCTCGTTATTTCCTGGTATCTTGTTAGGGATATCTATCTCGCTCGCGATCCACTAGGTCTGCGCAAACCTGACTCCGACTAGGTGCTCCGTGATGCTAGAGACTTTTGGTTACTTGGTAAAAGCGTATGGAATTTTCTTCTTTCTTGTGTAGGCAATTCCCGTTTTCTAGTACTTGTGCTGCCATAGGTCGCCCTCAATAATGCCTATTCGAATTCTCACACTTAACATTCAAAATGGTCAGCCATGGATTGATGGCGATCCTTTTACGTCTGCCATGGACTTGGATGGGGTGGCGAAATTTATTTACGAGCAAGGGGCGGACATCATTTGCCTTCAGGAAGTGGAGCGGGGATTCGATGGAGGTCGGCAAGTCAATCCCCCGCCGAATTACGCTAGGCTTCGGGAAATGCTTGGAAGCTATGATTCGGTTTTTTCTTATCCCCTTCAGAATGATACGGAGATTCCATTCGGTCTCGGGTTGGCTATTTTTTCAAAAACTCCACTTCGTGATTTTCAAAAGATCGATTTGCCTGCGGCAGATATCGAATTTGAGTTCCAAGGGAAGATGCGAAAGGCCTCATCTCGGCTCCTAATCGAGGCCACCGCAACGATCGATGGCCGCGATGTCAGAGTTATGAACACGCATCTCCAGGCATTTTTTATGATCGGAAGTTCAAGTGACGCACATCCGGATCAACGTTATTTCATTGAGCAGCGACTGAAACTTCACTCGGGTCGAGCCACGATCTTGGCGGGTGATATGAACTCGGCGCCTGAGGAGAGTATCGTTCAGCAATTTGCCGATGTGGGATTCCATACAGCTCAAAACGCGGAGTTCACTTGGCGCAGGCGCCCCTACATAGTAGATCACATTTTCTTTAATTCAGAATTCGTCCTCGAATCATGCCGCGTGATTCATACGGATGTCTCCGATCACCTCCCTCTTGTAGCGAATTTGGAATTTCGCTAGCGGTCGCTTGGCTTTTTTGGTGCGCCGCCGAGTGCAGGGATGCGAGGGATAATTTTCGGACTCCAGTTTGGCTCTGCCATAGTGCCATTCGAGTAGTATTCGAAAAGCTTGCTGACAGGAAAAAAAACGAGTCCAGGGATTCCTTGCGCATTAATACGCATGCTCATGTCCAAGCCACCGGTTAGTAAATGGATATTTCCATCACCATACATACTGAAACCTCGTCCTTGAATTTCGATGTTCTTGGTTGTGACTTTTTCGTTGGCGACGGTGAAATCCGCCGTAGCCGTGCGGGCATGATTGTAAACGACACCTGGAATAACCGTCCCCAGAATGTAGGAAAATGGGCCGAGAAGCGGAATCGCAAAGACGTTGCCGTCTTCGATTCGGAGACTCCCTTTGCCGATCATCTGGGACTCTTCCTTCATCCGTGCATTGAATTGATACTTGCCGCTGAGGACGCCCTTTGAGTCATCGTAGCCAAAGTAGAGATCGGTAAGTTTCGAAAAATTGACACGCGAGAGTGTGAGATTCGCGCTGAATACGGGATCCAGGGGATTGATCGAGACATTAGCTTCCACTGCTACGTTACCGCCCATGAGGTCGGCTCGTTTGACGTTAGCGACCACCCTATTATTGAGGATGTCAACTTTTGCACTCGTGCGTCCGAATGACAGCGTCTTGTTGATGAGATCGTAGTCCAGACCAGCAGGGGACTCGACTTGTATGGCGAGGTTATTTTTCGTCGGGTCGCGCATGTGAACCTTTCCTTGAACGACGAGGTTTGGGGCGGAGTGAAAACGATAAGGGGTGATTGTTTTTGCAATCCTAGGATCGATCCATGTCATCACATCAAGCGGGACAAGGGTGGAGCGGATTTTCTCAAGGCGAACCTCCTGCTTACCGACATCATAGGCAACGATGCCTGTGGCTCGCCCGTCACCGGATGCAACGAGGATATTATTGAAAGTGGCGCACGCATTGGAGATTTCGAAATCGGACTCCACACGATCCATCCAAGCTCCCCTCATGGCGGTTCGCCCGAGTTTGAGATGCCCTTTTCCACGCATATTCGCGAAGTCAAGATTCGGAGACTGCAGAGAAACCGTAATGTCGGGAGTCTGAGTGAACTCTGTGCTGTTAAGGACGTCACGAGCCTTTGTGCCTACTAGCGGTGTAAGGTCGGTCGGCGGGATGGTATTGTGCAATACGATGCGAAGGTCATCTTTGGCGATCCAGAGATTCCCCTGGAGGGCACCGCGTTGGGTCTTCACAAGAATGTCGCGCGCATAAAAAAGCCCATCCTTCCAAGCAAAACTACACCCCACATCAGTAAAGCTGACCGTATCGAAAAGAATGCTTGGGGCGACAAAGTTTCCTGTAACGTGAAACTCTGGTTTCTCAGAACCGAATAGCATTTCGATTTCAGCATCAAGACGCGGAGGTTCAGTGAAGTTAAGCTTTTGAAGTTCCCCGTTGTTTGGCGCTAAGGAATGCAGGAAGGAGGTCGGATTGAGCGAGGATATCAAAGAGACTGTCGATTTGGATTTATTGCGGTCCCATTCCCCAGAGGCCTGTAGAATGCCTTGCTTGTCTTTCAATTGGATGATCGGAATGCGAAGAATGCCGTGAGCGTATTCACCCGAGATGTTGAGAGAAGCGAGGCTCCCTTTTTTGTGGACTATGCGTGGGGATGACAAACGGAAATGCGGTACTTTCAGGGAATCCGGATGCGTGGCATCAATTTCAAAATCGGCCACAAAGACAGGCGGTCCGTCGGGAAAGGAAAATTCCGCCAAAGTCCTGGTGACAGAGTTTAATGCGGCAAGCGGATTCGTCGCCTCGGCATTGTCAGCAGGTGGCTCCATTTTAAAATCCAAAGGATTGAGGATTTCTCCACTGATCTTGATCTGAATTCCCGCAATGACACCCTCAAGTAGGCTCAGTCGCAGGCGGTCCCCGAGTACCACGATCTCACCATGGATATCTTCGACTTTCAATCGAGCAGTTGGATAGTTTTCGTTAAGAGGACTCGACGCGCTGGCGTTGAAAAGGCTCAGACGATCAACAACCAGAGACCTGTGCATGAGTTGGCTAAGATTGAGTGAGATAGCCAGCGTGTCGAGGGTGCCCAGCGTCCGTCCGTGATGTTTCGTTTCACGCACAACCACATTTTTAGCCAGCAATCCGATAAAGGGATCCAGTGCCAGTTTGCCTATTTGAACTTCGACCAGCGGACTGCTTAATGCGGCCCCTAGAGCTTCCTTGGCTCCAAAACCTATACCCTGGAAGCGCAAGTAATACGCAGCGGCAGGAACGCCCACAAAAATCACCACCAGCGCCAGGCGGATGAAATTTTTGAAAAAATAATAAATAACAGGATGAACTCGCATCTACTCGATCACATAAGATGTAGCGGATCGATGTCCACAGCCACAAAAACGTCTTCAGGCATGGTCAAAGTCTCCAATGTTTCTTTAGCAAGTCGGGAAAGATGCATCGAGGATGATCCACGCATCGAGACTTGGAATCGATGGTAGGTCTTGGCTTTCTCGAGTGGCGCAGGCACACCTTCTCCGATGGTGATTCCCTGCCGTGCAGCCGATTTGAGCTTTCGTGAAAGTGTCTGAGCAGAAAATTCTACCCGCTCGCGAACAGTTCCGCGCAGAGTGATCATAGCCATTCGTCCAAATGGCGGGTACGAGAACTTCTCTCGAAATTCCATCTCCTGTTCCATAAATCCCTGAAAGTCGTGATGCCGTGCAAACTGGATAGAAGGGCTGAAAGGTGTGAACGTCTGGACATAGACCTCACCCTCCATCTCGCCCCGACCAGCGCGCCCAGCGACTTGGGTGAGAAGTTGAAATGTACGCTCTCCAGCACGGAAATCAGGGACATGGAGTCCCAGATCGGCATTCACGATCCCCACCAGTGTTACATTTGGGAAGTGAAGCCCCTTCGCGATCATCTGAGTTCCAATCAGGATATCGATCTTTCCTTCTTTGAAGGCGCCAAGAGTCTCGCGATAGGCATCCTTGCGAGTCATTGAGTCGGCATCCATGCGTGCGATGAGGGCCTTAGGAAAAATCTTTTTTAGGGCTTCTTCGACCTTCTGGGTTCCGACGCCGGCGAAGCGGATTTTCGGATCGGAGCACTTTGGGCAGGCCTTCGGGGCTTTGCGTGTGTGTCCGCAAATGTGGCAAACGAGACGTTCTGCAGCGCGATGGTAGGTGAGGGAAACGCTACAGTCTGGGCATTGGCAGACATGGCCACACGCCTCGCAGATCATCGATGTGGAAAATCCGCGACGGTTGAGAAAGAGAATGGTCTGTTCGCCCTTAGCCATCCTACCCTCGATGGCCTCGTAGAGTGGCCGAGCTAAAATACCGCCCTCTGGTGTAGCGCGAGCCTGGCGACGTAAATCAACTACGCGAACGACGGGCATGCTCTTGTCGTCCACTCGCTGATTCAGTCTCACCAGTCGATATTTACCGATTTGTGAATTATGCCAACTTTCTAAGCAGGGAGTAGCGCTGCCAAGAATGACCGCCGCTCCTTCACGTGAACCACGAAGAACTGCCATGTCTCGAGCGTTGTACCTTGGAGCTTCGTCCTGCTTATAGGATCCTTCGTGCTCTTCATCCACGATGATCACACCGAGATTTTCCAACGGAGCGAAAATGGAGCTTCTGGCTCCGATAACGATGCGTGCGGATCCATCGTGAATTTTGTGCCACTCGTCGTGTCGCTCTCCCTCTGAGAGGTGGCTATGTAGAACGGCAATGCGGTCCTGTATATCAGCAAAGCGGGATTTGAAACGCTCTACGGTTTGTGGGGTCAGTGCGATTTCAGGAACCAGCACAAGTGCCGTCCGGCCTTGATCGAGGGCTTCCCGAATGGCGCGAAGGTAGATCTCGGTTTTGCCCGAACCCGTGACGCCGAAAAGTAAAATAGGCTGCCCTGGTTTTTCCATGGCAGACCGAACGGCAATCATGGCTTCCGACTGCTCCGCATTCAGTATCAACTCGGCATTGGCAACGAAACGCTCGGAGTAAGGATTGCGACCAACAATGGTCGCCTCGATCACGACCAATCCATTTTTCTCCAGAGTTCGGTAAACGCTATCGCTCACACCGGCTTGATCCGCAGCAGTCGAGACGGGAAGGGGGCCGTCTGCTTTAATGAGAACTCGAAGGGCATCGGCTTGTCTTGGGGCTTTTCGTGACAATGCTTCGAGTTGCTCCTCCGTTATAGGGGCAAGCAAGCGTGCAGAATTTTGTTTTTTGACGGAGACACGACCGTCGCGAACCGCCACAGGAAGGACGCTGCAAACAGCTGTTTCAAGGGGACAGCAGTAATAGTCGGCCATCCATCGTGCGAGTTCCAGTAGGGCCGGGCGGATCATCGGTTTTTCATCCAGAAGCTGGCTGATGTCGCGCACGGAATTGAATTCGCAAGTCGCTAGCACTTCGATCACGGTGCCCGTAAGGAGTCGGGTTCGAATAGGGACGCGTACCCGCGATCCAACACCGATCAGGTTCGTCATCGATTCCGGTATTCGATAGTCAAGCAATCGACCGGCGGCCTGGTCGGGTAATACTCTCGCAAACATTCAATGCAATATCGCCATCCGTGAGTCCCACCGCAAGCCCGCTCATCCTACGATGTGATGGTCGAAATAAATATTTTTAAAATAATCCTTGCCATTGGAAGAGTCTTAGATACTTTTGAAATTGTTCTGGGGGGAACAACTGCCCGTTGTAGCATTCGCTGCGACGGGCAGTATCTTTTTAGGGGTGCCAACATTCTTGAAAAAACCCCTAATGCTTGTGTTGACATTGCCCTATTGCCCGATATGATTTGCCTCCCGTTTATATAAATCATTTTTATGGCCTACACTGAAGTTATTCTTACCGCGAACATTCCGAACCTCGGCGCTGAAGCAGATATCGTTAAAGTCCGCCGCGGCTTTGCTCGCAATTTCTTGCTCCCACAAGGCAAAGCACTTGAGATCACCGCTGGCTCGACCCGCCAAATCAATCACCTTAAGGCTAAGCGAGCTGAGCGTGAGGCTCGTGAAGTTACTGCAGCCGAAGAGCTTGCTTCTAAAATCAACAAGCTCTCTCCCGTTTTCACTCTCGAAGCAGGAGCCTCTGGCAAAGCATTTGGATCTGTCACGGCCAAAGACATTCATGATCGTCTCGTTCAAGACCTCAAATTGGAAGACCTTCCCAAGCATGCAGTCGTTCTTGAGAAAGCGATCAAAGAAAGCGGCGCTCATACCGTAAGTGTCAAAGTTCACGCTGACGTCACAGCTACACTTAAAGTTCAAGTAAACGTCCACGTTCCAGCTAGTGCTGAAGCGCCTGC
>CAMBAQ010000072.1 GCA_945863785.1 Chthoniobacter flavus | reverse complement strand
CAACACCGCGAAGGCGGGTCAGCAGGAAAGCAACAAGTTCCTTCTTCTCCTCGATGGGAAGAACATCGGCAGCTTCTTCAATTTCCAAGAGCGAACTCATGCCAAGATTGTATTCCCGAAACTTGAATTTGTCGAATCCGATTGTGTTCTGATCGGTGCGAGAGACTGCTCCCCGTTATAAATTCTAGCTCTCCAAGCATTCTTGCATTCAGAGTTGCGTCGGTGACGTTGATGGGAATTGGGTGGGGTAGAAATTCTGATTGGGGGTTTTGGGGTCGCAGTAATGGGGGCTAGTGTTACTCGATGACCCTAGATGAAAAATCTGCTAGTGGAGAGTTTGGATGGAGTGGAGGGTGGTTGCGGTACGTCGTTTTATAGTTTGAAGACTTATAATATTTGGCTATTATTAATGAAATGGTAATAACTATGTGCCACCCTTAGATGGTATTCTGCAACCTTGCAAAGGTTGGTGTCTAGGGTTCGAGTCCCTTCACCCGCTCCAATCCCCCCCCTAATTCGTTAAGTAAGCGCTGAACGGATTCTCTAGAAATAATTTGGATTCTTTCATCAAGAAAGCCGCCAGAGTCCCTTCTATTCAGGACATCTGTCAACCCTGCGCCTCATCGTCGATCTTCTCCTATGTGCCTTCGATAATCTCGTTCGCTAGAGAACCATCATTAACAGGTAAGAGCCCTAGAGATCCATGCTGCACATCGCCAAAAACAATGGCATCAGCGAGGGGGGGGGCACACAAAAATGAAACTCATACAAAGCCGAGTCACTAGTTTCTGAAATTTTCAAAATTATCGATTGCGGTTAAACGGTCAGGGCGGCTACACAAAAATATCAACTTATGAACCTCATTCCCATTTTTGGAACAGAGTCCGTAGATAACTGTTAGACTTCTGGGCGGGAGGTAAAGTGCAGCCATGTGGAGTCGAACCACAAACCTTCTGATCCGTAGTCAGATGCTCTATCCAATTGAGCTATGGCTGCTGAAGGAGCAAAGAACATAGACGAAGTTGTGCGTGAGGGTCAATTAGGAAATGCAAAATTTTGGGATTATTTTCGATGATGGGAATAAGTTGATGCATCGCTGGGCGCAGTGCGGTCCGTATCCTGAATGCGATGATAAATCACAAAAGTGATTGGGCTTTGGTTGGGGCTTTGGCTGCGGATGCTCTATCCATGCCGGTGCATTGGTATTATAACCGAGTGGCGCTGGGTCTTGATTATGGACGTGTGAAGTATTACGTAGCTCCCAAGTCGCCGCATCCCGATAGCATTTTGTGGCGCTCGGAATATCAACCGCTCAATGAAAAGGTAAATATCCTTCATGAGCAGGCGGTGTATTGGGGACGCAAGGGGGTGCACTATCACCAGTTCCTTCACGCTGGGGAAAATACTCTGAATTTTCAGTTGGCGGTGACCTTGTTTGAGCAGGTGCGCGAGGCGGGGTGCTATGATGCGGGCGCCTGGATCGAGAAATACTGCGATTTTATGCTGACGCCGGGTAGGCATAGAGACACTTATGTTGAGGAATGTCATCGGGCTTTTTTTACGAATTATGCGCGTGGAAAAAAATGGCAGTCGTGCGGCGTGGATGATGTTCACATTGGGGGATTGGCGTCCGTGCCGGCACTCGTCTCAGCACTTGGAGCGGGGCATCCCGACTTGCGCGCGGTGGTGCAGGAGCACGTTGCGCTCACTCACAAAAATAGCGATGTGCTTCGTGCCGCGGATACCTTGGTGCGCCTCCATGTGGCAATCGAGATCGGTGCATTGAGTGTAGAGGAGGCACTTTTTGGGGAGGCGGCGGATTACATTTCGAGGCGGAAGGTCGAGGCCTGGAGCAAGAAGAGCGATGAGGCTGTGATCGGGGAAATCTTGAGCCCGGCATGCTACATCAAAGATGCGTTCCCTGCGGCGCTTTATCTGGTTTGGAAATATGCGCGGGATTATTCTGGTGGGATCATCGCGAATGCGAATTTGGGCGGAGATAATTGCCATCGGGGTGCCGTGGTTGGTTCTCTTCTCGGAGCAGCCTGCAAGGTTCCGCTGAAGTGGCGCGCAGGGCTGCGTTTTTTACAAGGAATAAAGAAGATCGAGGAAGGCCACTTGGGAGGGGATGACTTGGTTTGGTCGCAGGAGTAGTAGGGAATATTTGTCTCGGGAAATGCCTTTTCATCCCAGATGGGAGTCGGAATAATGGGGGTTGATTTTACCTAAATCCATTTCACTCTAACTTTCCATTATGCCATCCAAATCCAACTCTCAGATGCGTCCGTTTTCATCCGCCTTGCTTGATGGGCTGAGTCGCGCGCCGAGTCGCGCTATGCTTTATCCCGTGGGTTACAAGGAGAGCGATTTCTCGAAGTCGCAGATCGGTGTGGCTTCGACGTGGAGCATGGTGACGCCATGCAATATGCACATCGATCAACTCGCCCGCGAAGCCGCTCTGGGTATCGATGCGGCGGGTGGAAAGGCGACGATCTTCAATACCATAACGATCTCCGATGGAATTTCGATGGGAACCGAGGGGATGAAGTATTCGCTCGTTTCGCGAGAGGTTATTGCAGACTCCATCGAGACGGTCGTTGGGTGTCAGGGGTTCGACGGGTTTGTGGCTATCGGCGGGTGCGATAAAAACATGCCGGCCTGCGTCATGGCCATCGTGCGCATGAATCGTGCAGCGACTTTTGTTTATGGTGGAACGATTCTTCCGGGTTGCTTCGCCAAGCGTCAGTTGGACGTGGTGTCCGTTTTTGAAGCGGTTGGACAATGTGCCGCGAATAAAATCTCCATGAAGGATCTTCATGATGTCGAATCCCGCGCAATTCCTGGGCCTGGATCCTGTGGTGGCATGTATACGGCGAATACCATGGCTTCCGCGATTGAAGCGATGGGATTCAGTCTGCCGAATAGCTCGGCACAAAACGCGGTATCACCTCAGAAAGTCACCGACTGCCGTGAGGCGGGAGCGGCCGTTCTCAACATGCTGAAGCGCGGTATCCGCCCCTCGGATATCATTTCCAAGGAAGCGCTGGAGAATGCGATCACGGTGACGATTGCTTTGGGTGGTTCAACGAATGCCGTTCTGCACCTCTTGGCCATCGCCCACACAGCGAACATCAAGCTGACTTTGGAAGACTTCACTCGCATTGGTCGCCGAGTGCCTGTTTTAGCTGATCTCAAGCCGAGTGGCCGTTTCTTGATGTCCGAGTTGGTAGCGATCGGCGGAATTGTCCCGATGATGAAAATGTTGTTGGCCGAGGGATTGCTCCACGGCGACTGCCTCACGGTTACCGGAAAAACGCTCAAGCAAAATCTTGCCCCGTTTAAGGCCTACCCAAAAGGCCAGGAAATCATTCGCCCGATCAGCAATCCGATCAAAAAAGACAGCCACCTTGTTATTCTCAAAGGCAACCTCGCTCCCGATGGAGCCGTTGCCAAGATCAGTGGCAAAGAAGGCGAGAAGTTTGAAGGCACTGCTCGCGTTTATGAATCTGAAGAGAAGGCGCTCGAGGCCATTCTTGCCGGAAAAATTAAGAAGGGGGACGTGATTGTGATCCGCTACGAGGGGCCAAGAGGCGGTCCGGGAATGCGCGAGATGCTTTCACCCACAAGCGCTGTGATGGGTTGTGGGTTGGGCAAAGATGTCGCGCTCATCACTGATGGACGATTCTCTGGCGGGACTCATGGATTTGTGGTCGGTCACATTACCCCTGAAGCCTTTGACGGCGGTCCCTTGGCCATCGTGAAGAACGGCGATGGGATCACCATCGATGGCGTGAATCACAAGATCACGCTGGATGTCCCCGCGAAGGAAATTGCGGCCCGTCTTGCGAAGTGGAAAAAGCCAAAAGTCCGTTACAATCGCGGAGTGCTCGCCAAGTATGCGAAACTCGTTTCCACCGCCTCCCAAGGCGCTGTGACGGATCTTTAAGCAACTTTTTTAACCCATGAGGCAATACCCGGCAAATCCAATGCAGGCGGCCGCTTACAAGCGCCACCAGTCCCAACCCTCCGCGCCCGGTGCCAATACGCAGGTTTCGATTAGTTTCGGGGAAAGTGTGAACTCGGAATTCCTGCGTCACTCATGGGAGGTTGTGATGCAACGTCACCCGATCCTCCGCTCCGCCTTCACCAAAACAGTCGAGGGAGTGATGGTGCGAGAGGCCGATAAAGCCGAACCGACATGGGTGCAGATGGATTGGCAGAGTGTTCCGCCTGAGGAAATATCAAAACGATGGAATGTGCTGCTTGAGGCCGATGCCACCAACGAGTTTGAGGCGATAGCGGTTCCGTTGGTACGCTTTCATGAAATCCGCCTCCCTGGGGGTGGGGGACATTATCTTCTCACCACTCCGTCCTTCCTGCTTGATGAGTTTTCGCTCACTAGGGTGTTGTTGGATTTATTACAAACGATGGGCCAGTCTCCTTTGGCTCCGGTGGCGGATTTTCCTGCTGGGTCAAAGGCGAAAAACTGGGAGGAATTTCTTACTGGGGCTTCCGCACCCATTGTATTGGCGCCGCGAATGGGAAATCCTTCGCAGACGCGATCAACGCTCCTGATTGATCGCGAAAAATCGACCGCCTTTGCGAAGTTTTGCCACGATCACGATCTCGAAGAAAGCTTGGTGGTGCGGTGTCTGTGGTCCCTGTTGCTGCGCCGATTCGGGGCATCGGGGAATCTGATGCAATGCCTTTTTGACGGACGGGAGGAATCCAGTGAGGTCGGATATTTTCAAAACTGGCTGCCCGTAGTCCAGTCGTGGAATGGTTCTGTGAAGGACTGGTTGGATTCCGCTCAGGCTCTATCCGATACCATGGCTGAGCAAAGTTGGATCGATCCTGATGAGGCCCTGCGCAATGCTGGTCTCGAATGCACGATGCTGGACATCAGTGCCGCCTTTGTATGGCAGCCGAATTCGATCAATGACGTCATCCATACGGCCCTGCCTCGGTGGATTAATTTTGACGCCCAACTTCAGACAAAAGTGTCTCCCGGTCTCGTGCTCGAAGCGCGGCCCGGCCCGAGATTGGAACTGTCTCTCTCGGGGGCATTTTCAAGCGAGTTTGCGGCAAAGGAACTCCTCTCACGCCTGACGGGGCTGATCATCGGCCTTGCTGATTTTTACGAAAAGCCGGTCGCCCGATTGCCTCTCCTGATGCCTGAGGAGATTTGTGCTTTGCGTGATTGGTCACGCGGACCGGAACTTCATGAGTTGCCGGTATCAGTCGTTGATGCATTCCAAAAAATGGCAGCAGAACATGGCGATCGTGTTGCTGTGAGATTCGGTGAATATACGATGACCTATGCTCAACTCGATTCCCTCTCCGACAAACTGGCTTCGCATTTGAAGCAGCTTGGGTTTGCTGGAGGTTGGCATGCCAGCTTGTTTTTGTCCCCATCGGCTTGGATCGGTGTGGCTCTGCTGGGTGTCTGGAAGGCTGGCAACTCCTGCTTGGCGATTGATCCGACGTCCCCTCCGGACTGGGTCGAGTCGACTCTCGCAGCCCATGATGTGAGTGTCGTGATCTGCGATGGATCGAGTGCATCCCAAGTCGACGCCTTCCAGCGCCGCCGAATTATTATCGACCAAGATTGGGATTCTCTTGAGGTGGAGCCGATGGAGAAAAGGGAAATCCAGGCCGACGAACTTGCAGCATCGGTTCCCGGTCATGTCGATGGCGAGCCGCCGATGATTCGTGCCCTCACTCACAACATGCTCGTCACTGCAGCCATCGAGGGCGCTCGGGTATTGAACTTCAAGTGTGGCGATAGTTTTCTGGTGCGCGCTACGCCTGGGGGTGGTGCTTTTTTTGACGAGTGGATTATTCCGCTCCTATCCGGTGGCATCGTTCATGTCGCAGGTGAGGATTTGCTGGAATCCGCTACGGCGCAGGTCACGCATCTTCGTTTGACGTCACCCGAATGGGCGAACCAAGCCGCCGCATGGGCCAGAGGTGAAACCGCTGCCTCCGAGACGCTTCGTGTGGTCGCCATCGAAGCTGGGGCTCCGCTCGCAACGGCGCATAAGATTTGGAGCGATCAGCATCATCCGCCAATCCGGCAGGTCGTGTTTTTCAGTCCGGCTAGTCTCTGTGGTCTCGGTGTTGCCGGGGAGGCCCGGAGGGATGGCCTCTTGCTCTCAGTGGGCAAGCCTACGGCGGAAGTCGAGGTTCTGATCTGCGATGAGGATGGATTGGCGTTGCCGGTCGGGTATGCGGGCGTTGTTTACTTTAAATTCCCGGGTTGGAAGAATCTCCCAGATAGTACGGATCGCCGCGGAGTGCCCCTCGGATTGGTAGGGTGGAGAGATGCCGATGGGAATCTCCATTTGGAGAGCGCCGATCGGGCTCATGCAGGAATCCCCACGGCGGAACAGATTCGAGCCATGCAGCCCTTTGTTCAGCAGAGTTTTGATGTCTTTATGGGGGCCGCTCCTTACGTTTTAGCGCCGCAACTCATACCAGGCACCATGCCTGTGAATGAGTGGCTGCTTAATCGCGCCGGATGGATTGATGAGAGCGCATTGCCAAAATCGCAAGTGCCAGCGCCTGTGGTCGCGATTTTGGCCTCACCCGTGCGCCCCAATGCCCGCGAGGAGGAGATGAAGACAACCCGCGTTAGCAAGGAGTCATGGGTCCCTGTGGTCCAAATGCAGGAGGGTTCCGGCGGAGAATTGCTTGTGCTAGTGCATGATTCGAGCGGGTCCCCAGAGATATATCGTGATTTGTTGACCGCGTTGGGACCATCGCGACGCATCTTGGGGATTGCTGCACGCGGTGAGCATACTCCAGAGGCCTGTCACCCTTCGATCGAAAGTGCGGCAGCCCAATATATCGCCGCCTTGCTGGAGGATGAGAATCCCGTCACTTGGAAGCTCGCGGGATTCGGTTTCGGGGGGATGGTGGCTCTTGAGATGGCTCGCCAGCTTGATTCTGCGGGACGCACGCTACCTCAGCTTGTCTTGATCGGAGCAGTACTGCCTGTAGTTTTGCAACCGGTGGGTTGGTTGGAATCAGTCAAAAAAGTCCTCAAGAAAACATCCTATTCCCCAAAAATGGAGCCGATTGGTGCGTTCAGCGACATCGCCGTGCGACATGAGAGTGCTTGGAAAAAATATCGCTTTCCCGTTTCCGGTATCCCTGCGACCGTAGTGATGCCCTCGGATATGCCGGTTGAAGCGGTGGACGTCTGGAGAGAGATGCTTCCCAACGTGATATTTGAACCTGTGAAATCAACTTGGAGGGATATGTTGTCCCACCCTGCGGCTAAAAGAATAGCCTCGATTCTCAATAGCACAGGGACGCCGGAATTGTTTTAACTCCGCAACGGAGTTAAGACAGATTTCCTTGAGTCCTTTGCGCGCTTCCTGATTTTAGCCTGGGAGATTTTTCAGCAACTGTGCGTTGGTGGGGTATTTGCGAATGAAGAAAAGAAGGCGTTCAATGGCCTCAAGGGGTTTGTGGCCCGAGAGCCCTCTCCGAATCACGCTGATTTTGTGCAGGTCTTCTTCGGGAATGAGCAGTTCTTCGCGGCGGGTGCCGGATTGAAAAATATCCACAGCAGGGTAGATGCGTTGGTCGCTGATCTTGCGATCTAGGACGAGCTCCATATTGCCGGTGCCTTTGAATTCTTGGAAAATAAGGTCATCCATTCTGCTGTTGGTCTCAATGAGAGCCGTGGCGAGGATGGTGAGGGAACCGGCTTCCTCGGTGTTGCGGGCTGCAGCAAAAAGTTTGCGAGGGATTTCTAGAGCGCGAGCATCCACGCCGCCTGACATCGTGCGACCGCCACCGCCTTGGGCGTTGTTGAAAGCACGGCCGATGCGGGTGAGGGAATCCATGAGCACAAAGACATCCTTACCCATTTCGACGAGGCGTTTTGCGCGGTCGATGGCGAGTTGCGAAATGCGGGTATGGGTTTTGATATCGCAATCGTTCGAGCTAGCCATGAGTTCGGCTGTGGGAACGGTGCGGCGAATCTCGGTGACTTCCTCTGGGCGTTCATCAACCAAAAGGATGATAAGCTTCATTTCCGGATGGTTTTTCACCACGGCATCCGCGATGTGCTGAAGAAGGGTGGTTTTTCCCGTGCGGGGTGGAGCAACGATAAGGCCACGCTGACCTTTGCCAACGGGAGCTACGAGATCGATGACTCGTGTCGTGTAGCGCTCAGGAACGGTCTCCAGAACGACGCGCTGATTCGGGTTAATCGTAGTGAGTTCTTCAAAGACGGGAAGGTTTTGGTATTTATCCGGGTCTTCGCCCTCAAGCTCGGTGAGCTTGTACATTTGAGGCCCGCGATTTCCCCGGCGAGTCTCGCCACGAATCCACATGCCATCACGAAGTCCATATTTGCGCACGATTTCTGGCGTAACAAAAATGTCGTTGTTCGACTGGGTGAAATTGCGCTTCGCTTCGCGTAAAAAACCGAATCCCTTGCCCGAAACTTCCACGATACCTTCGGCAAAGACGGGTGGTGGCGGAGGGGTCGCGGGAACAGGCGGAGCTGGAGGCTGCACAGGGGCTGCCGGTGCCGGAGCTGGATTACGTGCCTCGGTGGGTTGCGGTGAGTTAGCAGGCTTTTCAGCAGGCGCTGTGGCGTCGCTTTGCGCTGGTGGCAGATTTTTCGCTGTCACTGGAGCAGGAGCGGATGGGGCAACCTCGGCGAGCGGGGTAGGAGTCTCGGACACTTTTGCGTTTGCTGCTTTGCGTCGGGTCGGACCAATCCGTGGAGTGCGGGTGCGTGGGCGTTTAGTTGCTTCCTTTGGTGCGGAAGCCTCTTTGGCTGCAGCCTTGGTTTTGGGTATCTGCTCGTCTTCAGTCATGGTAAAAAATCTTGGTCGAGTCCGTGCTGCCGACATCTGGCCTTGTACAGGTCGGCGATTGGGAGTCATCTCGTCCGGATGGTGTGTCG
>CAMBAQ010000071.1 GCA_945863785.1 Chthoniobacter flavus | reverse complement strand
ATCCAAACAAATCTCGCGATTCTGCCGAGAGAAATTCCTCGATGGCAGTGTGGATAAGGTGACCATCCTCTTCCCACGCTTCGTCAATACACTATCGCAAGTGCCGACCGCACTCCCGATCCTGCCTCTCACCTGTCTCGAAGAAGTCGGCATTAAAAGCAACTACGAGCCATCGGAACTGGTTGAAAGCGGCATCGAATTTGAGCCATCAGCCTCCGCCGTTTTGGATGCGATCCTCCCCTCCTACATCCATTACATCGTCTATCAGGCCCAACTTACCTCGCGTGCCTCAGAGCAAAGCGCTCGAATGGTAGCAATGAAGAGCGCCACGGACAACGCAAAGAATTTGGTCAAAGACCTCACCCTCGAATACAACACGGCCCGCCAGGCCAGTATCACGAACGAGATCCTCGAAATTTCCACGGCCCAACTCGCCCTCGGATAATTTTCAGATTAGGTCTTTTTTTTAAAATAATGCCGTTGAAAAACGGCATTATTTTTTTGTTTCATTTCCTTACAGAAACACAGCCCCCAAACGTTCACCGGTCTTTAAATTTCGTTCGTGGGCTCGATATGGACTGTGACATCACTAAGGTGATGTCCCCCAGCCATGAGAGCGTCTTTCACCAGATGAGAGATGAAGTGTCCGCTGGCGACGCTCATGTCACCGTGCACACGAACATGGAGGTCGGCGATCAAGGTAAGGCCGCTTTTGCGGACGCGGCATTTTTCCACACTCTCGACCCCCTCGACTGCCCGCGCGGACTCCAGAATTTTAGCAATCACCGCTTGCGGCGCTTGCTCGTCCATCAATTCGCCTAGCGATCCCTTAAGCATGAGGATGCCATTCCAAGCGATGATGACGCACGAAAAGAGGGCGGCCCAGTCGTCAGCACTCACAAACGCAGCCCCTCCGAACAAACACACCAGAATACCCACCACAGCGGAGAGTGATGTGAGAGCATCTGACCTGTGATGCCAAGCATCGGCTTCGAGGGCCCGACTATTTACCTCCCGACTCCGCGCATGCGAGACGCGAAAGAGGGTTTCCTTGACGACCACCACAAACAAAAGGACACCGAGCGTATATCCGGCAGGAACCGGTCGGTCGGAGGCGCCATAGACTATTTCTTTGAGGCTGTTCATGGCCACAGCGACACCCGCACCCAGCAACAGAAGGGCTCCAGCAACACCGGCCAAGGATTCCACTTTCCCGTGACCGTAGGGGTGGGTTTCATCTGGGGGACGCTCCGCGTATTTGAGTGCGAGCCAGATCATGGTTGAGCTGAAAACATCCAACGTCGATTCCACACCGTCAGCAATGAGTGCGTCCGCATGGCCGAACCAACCTGCCGTGATCTTGATGACAGCCAAGAGAGCATTGAGGAAAATACCTGCTAAAAGCACTCTCCGCCCACGAAGCGCCCGTTCTGCGAGCGAGGTCATTTTATCCTTTGCTAGGGGATTCCGGTTCCTTTGGTGCTTCTTCAGTGCGACCACCCGCCATAAATTTCTCGACGAGATAGAAGCAGGCGGGAATCAAAAAGAGGGACAGGAACGTCGCTGCCAACATTCCTCCGATGACAGTTGTGCCGAGGATTCTCCGACTCACAGATCCCGAACCCGACGCCATCGCCAAGGGTAGAGTACCGAGAATAAAGGCAAAAGCCGTCATGAGGATCGGACGCAGGCGCAACTTGGCACCGGTCAGCGTGGCCTCAATGAGCGACTTGCCCTTTTCATATTCGTCCTTCGCGAACTCAACAATGAGAATGGCATTTTTGGCAGAGAGGCCAATGAGCATCACGAGGCCGATCTGAGCGTAGAGATTGTTTTGCATTCCCCGTAACGAGAGACCCAGAAAGGCTCCAAAAACCGCGACCGGCGTTGTGAAAAGAACGCTGAAGGGAAGTGTCCAACTCTCGTATTGCGCCGCGAGAATCAGAAAAACGAATAACAGCGAAAGCGCAAAAATCGCGGAAGGCGGAATCCCTTTTGCCGCCTGATTCTCTTGGTAAGACATACCGAAATAATCAAACCCCATTCCCTGTGGCATGCTCTCAGCGAAGACTTCCTCAAGGGCCTTCATGGCTTGGGCTGTGGAATATCCCGGGGTGACAGCGGCATTGATCTGAGAACACCGGAACATGTTATACCGCATCGTGAACTCGGGACCAAAGGACTCCTTCACCTTAATAAACGAACTCACTGGCACGGGGTCCTTGTTGATATTCGTGATGTAGAAAAGACCGAGATTTTCGACATCGGTGCGGTATTCGCCATCGGCTTGGATGTAAACCTGCCATTGGAGGCCGAAGCGGTTGAAGTAATTCACAAAATATCCACCAAGGAAGGTTTGAACCGTCTGGTAGGCCTCATTGAGGCTGACTCCTTGGATCATTGCCTGAGCTTCATCCACCTCGAGCTTGATCTGCGGAACATCCCAGAGAGCGGTGGTGAAAAGATTGGTCAACTCGGGACGTTTGCGAGCTGCATCCATGAACTTCTGGGTGTTGGTGGCGATAAAACTCACCGAACCTCCAGAGCGATCCTCCAGCATGAAGGTGACACCACCAGCCGTTCCGATACCTGGAATCGCGGGAGGAGGAAAGGCAAAGGCCGCTGTGGGACGAGCGAGTTGTGAAAGCTCGCGGTTGATTTTTGCCTGAATGGCATCGACCTGGAGATCGGGAGATTTTCGATCTGCCCAGTCCTCAAGTGTGATGAAGAAAAAGCCTGTGTAGGTACTCGTAACATTACTAAGGAGGTTGAATCCGATGATCGATGTCGCGTATTTGACTCCGGGGGTTTTGAGAAGGATCGATTCGACTTGTTCCGAGGCCTCGGAAGTTTGCTGGAGTGAAGCGGCTCGAGGAAGCTGTACAACGCCGAACAGGTAACCTTGATCCTCTTCTGGGATAAAGGCCGTCGGCATCGTGCCACCGATTCCACCCGCAGCAAGTGAGAGAAAAACAAGAAGCAAGATGGTGATGGCGATCTTGCGGATCAACCCACGACAGATCGTGACATAGCCCTTCGTCGCGGATTCAAAGAAACGGTTGAAGCCTCGGAAAAAGATTCCTAGTGGGCCTCGGGTTTGTGTTCGCGGACGTAGCAGGAGAGCGCCCAATGCCGGGCTGAGCGAGAGAGCGTTAAAGGCGGAAATCAAGACCGAGACGGCCATAGTGACGGCGAACTGCTGATACATCGCTCCCGTGATGCCGGGGATGAAAATAGTCGGGATAAATACCGCCGAAAGGATGAGTGCGATGGCAACAACTGGCCCAGAAACCTGCGACATGGCCTTAAATGCGGCATCACGAGGGGAAAGCCCCTCCTCGATGTGGGACTCAATCGCCTCCACCACTACGATGGCGTCATCGACCACGAGGCCGATCGCTAGCACCATACCGAAGAGCGAAAGCGTATTGATGCTGAAGCCCAACATCGGGAACAATGCGAATGTGCCAATGAGGGAGACTGGAACGGCGATAAGCGGAATGAGCGTGGCGCGCCAACCCTGGAGAAAGATGAACACGACCAGAATCACGAGCACCATCGCCTCGAAGAGGGTCTTCACGATTTCTTTCATGCCATCCGTGATCGCTAGGGTCGTATCCAGCGCGACCTCGTATTGCAAACCGCCTGGGAAAAGCTTCGCCTGACTCTCAAAGAAAGCACGAACCTGTTTCATCGAATCCACCGCATTCGAACCAGGAAGCTGGTAGACCGCCACAATGGCCGCATTTTTGCCATTGAAACGACCGCGAATATTATAAACCTGACCGCCCAATTCCACGCTGGCAACGTCCTTCACTCTGACGATGGATCCATCGGCATCGGCGCGGATAACGATATTTTCAAACTCCTCCGTTGTTGTGAGTCGGCTTGTCGTAGTCACCGTAAAAGTGAAAACCTGGCCCGCAGGAGCAGGCTCCGAGCCAATTTGGCCGGCGGGATTGACCTTGTTTTGCGCGCTGACTGCGCTGATGACTTCAGGGACAGTGATTTTGAGGGTAGCGAGACGATCCGGTTTCACCCAAATGCGCATGGCATATTGGCCTGCCCCGAAAATACTGACGCTTCCGATGCCCGGAATACGCGTGAGCGGGTCATTGATATTGATGTAGGCGTAGTTCGCCAGAAAGGTCGGGTCGAATTGCCCGTCCGGAGAATAGAGCACAAAAACACCGAGCGGAGAGGAGAGAGCCTGCTCGACGGTGACGCCGTAGTTGCGAACATCGCTAGGAAGCTGAGATGCCGCCTGCGTCTGGCGCATTTGGGCCAGAATCTGATCCGTCGTCGGCACGGTATCTGTGCCGAAAATGACATTCAGGTTCATGATGCCCGAGTTCGCATTGATGGAATACATGTACTCCATGCCCTCGACTCCGCTCATTTGCTGCTCGATCGGGGTGGCTACCGATTGCTCGACTGTGACGGCGTCTGCACCGACATAGGTCGTCTGAACCTGAATCTGAGGCGGAACGATATTGGGAAATTGCGCAACTGGCAGCCCAGCCATTGAGACCAGACCGATAATCACTGTGATGATCGCGATGACCATCGCGACAATCGGCCGACGGATAAAGAAGTTGGACATGAGAATTACTTCGTTTCTGGCGTGGCGGTGGGGGCGGGTGTAGCCTCAGTAGTCGGAGCGACCGACTGTGACTGGGCATTCGAAGCTGCGGGCGTAGGCTCCACATAGGGTTTCGCTACCACCTTCACTCCCGGACGGGCTTTTTCAATTCCATCGACTACGACTTGATCGCCCGCCTTGAGTGGACCAAAAACCACCTGCATCTGGCCTTGAGTCGGGCCGAGTTTCACAGGCACGGCCTTCACCGTATTGTCGGACTGAAGCAAGCCAACGTAGAAGTTGCCCTGCATCTCGACTTTGGACTTCTGTGGAATGAGGAGAGCATTCTTGATTTCTGCCACTGGAGCGGTCACGAGCGCGAACAGTCCAGGACGAAGGGTTCCGTTGGGATTAGCAAACAAGGCTGTGATTTGAATTGTTCCGGTGGACGCATTCACCTCGCGGTTGTAGAATTCGAATTTGCCAAGCTCCGGGTAATCCTGCCCATTAGCCAACTTGAGTTTGAGCTTGGCGGCATTGTCGTTTGTCAACGTATTCTGCAGCTTTTGCAGGAGGGGTGCCGCATTCAAATACTCCGCCTCGGTGATGAAGAAATTCAACTTCATGGGGTCGAGTTGCGAAGCTTGGGTGAGCAGGCTAGTGCGACCGCCTGGCCCGACGAGGTCGCCGATCTGGGCATTAGCGATACCGACCACCCCATCAAATGGAGCTAAGATCGTGCAGTAGCCGAGATTGACTTGGGCGGATTGCACCGCTGCCTGACAGGCTGCGACATTCGCAAGCGAGGCTTGGGTATCCTGATAGGAGGTCTGGTATTCCTGCTCGCTGATGACCTTCGTCTGGAAGAGTTGCGTCTGGCGTTGGAGGGTGATTTGTTGCAACTGGGCCCTAGCCACCGCGCTGGCATAGGTCGCCTGCGATTGGGCTAGAGCGGCTTCAAAAGGACGCGGATCGATGGTAAAAAGAACCTCGCCTTGCTTGACCCTGGAGCCTTCCTTGTAGTTCTGCGTGAGTAAATATCCGGTGACCTGGGCTTGGATATTCGCATTCTTATATCCATCCATCAGGCCGACCCACTCATTGGTCGCCGTCACGTCTTGCGCGATCACTGACGTCACCGTCACCGACACAGGCGGAACTTCCGTCGGGGTGGGTTTTTTGCAGGACGTAAAGAGGATCGCCACACCAAGAAGAAGTCTGGCATTTGAACGTAGATTCATGACCGATACGTCTACCGAGGCAGGAAGAAAAGAACCAGCCCTAACTCAACAAAATCCTACTTATCTGCTCCAGGCCCGATCGTTCTTTCACCAATCAAAAACTCCTGAACATTACCAATAATACGCAGCGTGGTATCTTGAGTTTTCTCGGCGGTTTGAGTAGCGATGTCAGAGACTTTGCCCACAAGTCCCCCCACCTTCTTTGTGTCAGCCTCACTTTTGACGCCTTCAGCCAACTTTAGGGGCACTGCGACAACCCCGGTTTCGGCGGAAATCCCCATGGTCCCCACAGTCGTGCCCATATTGTCATAGAGCTTGACCGTCCAGATGGGCCCCGTGGAGTTCGGTGGAACCTGCAATGTGTAATCAAGCCAATGGAATCCGACACGACCCGCAGTCGCTTCTGCTTGGGCGGCCTGAAAAATAGAGTCTCCGTCCACCCCCAATTGGGCTCGTTCGATGACGGGCAAATTAGCAACCTCCGTGAAACCTCGCAACGGGGTCCGCTCGGACGTGATGATTCCATTGGCAATACCAACTTCACGCACACCGCCACGTGCCGTCGCATCGGCGAGCAAGACAGACCACTCGCTTGGGAATGGATCGCCTCTTTCGCCTTTGATTTCCACAATGCGAGCGTCCTTCGCGTAAGGTTGGGACTGGATTGTTTGGAGTGCCAAAAGGACAGAACCCGCCGCGCCCGCGAAGGCGCAGAGAGGTATCGCAGATAGCAAAAATAAGGCCAGACAGGTGCTTCGGAGGGGAGATTTTTTGACCATATTCCTATTCATTTATGCCAGAATGTGAAAAATCTCAAGCGTGGACACATTGTCCACGCTTGGAGATGCAATTCGTATTTGCTCGACTATCCAGCCGCCGACTCGGTGGGAGTTTCCTCTTGTTTGGAATGGGTGATGACAAAGCCCAGTTTCTCACCATCCTTTTGGACAGCAACAGTATCACCAGGCTTGATGTGACCACGCAGAACTTCCTCGGCCATCGGATCTTCGATGTAACGCTCGACCGCACGGCGCATCGGACGTGCCCCATACGTTGGGTCGTATCCCTTGGTGATAAGAAATTCCATCGCCGTGGCATCGAGCGTGAGATGGATGTCCTTGAGCTTAACGCGCTCGATCACTTTCTTCATTTCCAGATCCACGATTTTAACGAGATCGTCCTTTTTGAGGGTATGGAAGACGATGAGGTCGTCGAGGCGATTCAGGAACTCGGGTTTGAAGACGCGCTTGGATTCCTCGAGGATTTTATCGCGCATAACATCGTAGTTTTCGGAGTGGGCGGGGGCTCCGAAACCGAGCGACGTTTGCTTTTTGATCAATTCGGCTCCGACATTCGAAGTCATGATGATGATCGTATTCCGGAAGTCGATTTTGCGACCGAGGGAATCTGTGATTTTTCCTTCCTCCAAGATCTGAAGGAGAAGGTGCATGACGTCAGGGTGGGCCTTTTCGATCTCATCAAAAAGCACAACCGAGTAAGGCTTGCGGCGAACGGCTTCGCTCAACTGACCACCCTCTTCGTAGCCGATGTAGCCGGGAGGTGATCCAATGAGGCGGGAGGCCGTGAATTTCTCCATGTATTCGCTCATGTCGATCTGGATGAGAGAATCAGCCGTGCCGAACATGAATTCCGCAAGCGTCCGGGCAAGGAAGGTTTTTCCAACACCTGTCGGACCAAGAAAAATGAACGAACCAATCGGACGCTTGGGATCTTTGAGATCAGCGCGGGAGCGGCGAAGGGCCTTACTGATCGCTACAACGGCTTCGTTTTGTCCGATGACCTTGGTCTCGAGTTCGCTCTCCATCGCGAGGAGCTTTGCTGTCTCTTGTTGCTCGATGCGGGAGAGAGGCACGCCGGTCCACTTGGATAGGACCTGCATAATCTCATCGGCAGTGACGATGACTTCCTTCTCTTCTTTATTGGTGCGCCAAGTCGCGAGAACGCTATCGAGTTTGTCCTTCGCTTGCTTCTCGGAATCGCGGAGCGCGGCGGCCTTCTCGAAATCCTGCGATTTGATGGCTCCTTCTTTGTCGAGTCGGATGGTCTCAATCTCGGCCTCGATCTCCTTAATGTTCGGCGGACGGGTCATGGCCCCAATGCGAGCGCGTGAACCAGCCTCATCCATGAGGTCAATCGCCTTGTCGGGTAGGAATCGACCAGTGAGGTAGCGGTCAGAAAGCTTGGCCGCAGCTTCGAGGGATTCATCAAGGAACCGGGCCTTGTGGTGGGCTTCGTATTTCGGACGGACCCCCATGAGGATCTGGATCGTTTGATCGACAGTCGGGGCCTCAACTTTCACCTGTTGGAAGCGGCGTTCCAGAGCGGCATCCTTCTCGATGTATTTGCGATACTCGTTGAGCGTAGTGGCTCCGATGCACTGCAACTCCCCGCGACTGAGGGCGGGCTTGATGATATTCGAGGCGTCCATGGCTCCCTCGGCGGAACCGGCACCCACGATCGTGTGAAGCTCATCAATGAAAAGGATCACGTTTTTATTGCGACGGATCTCGTCCATCACAGCCTTGATGCGCTCTTCAAATTGTCCGCGATACTTCGTTCCCGCGACCATGAGCGCAAGGTCGAGCGTGATCACTCGTTTGTCATGGAGAAGTTCTGGGACATTGCCGGAGACGATTTCTTGAGCCAGACCCTCTGCGATCGCTGTTTTGCCCACACCGGCTTCACCGATGAGGACAGGGTTATTTTTGGTACGGCGGCAGAGGATTTGAATGATGCGCTCGATCTCGTCTGCACGACCGATGACGGGATCCAGTTCGCCTTTGCGGGCCTGCTCGGTGAGGTCGCGACCGAAGGATTTGAGAGCGGGAGTTTTTCCCTCACGGCGGCTCGATGGAGCTCCCTCCGCTGGCATGGTGTCGCCCTCTTCTTCTGGCGCAAAATTGGGATCAAGCTCTCGGAGTATCTCGTTGCGGGTCCGCTCAATGTCGACTTCGAGAGTTTTAAGAACCTTAGCTGCAACTCCCTCGCCTTCGCGCAAAAGACCTAAAAGAACGTGCTCGGTGCCCACGTAGGAATGCTGAAGGCTTTTGGCTTCCTTCCCGGCAAGGGCGAGAACTTTTTTCACTCGAGGGGTGTAAGGAATATTCCCAACCATCTTCGTCTCTGGGCCGGAGCCGACCTGCTTTTCGACCTCCATGCGAACGGTCTCGAGGTCGAGGCCCATCTTTTGGAGAACATTAACAGCCACACCTTGGCCGAGTTTGATGAGGCCGAGAAGAAGATGCTCGGTTCCCACGTAGTTGTG
>CAMBAQ010000070.1 GCA_945863785.1 Chthoniobacter flavus | reverse complement strand
GAGAAGCGCAAAATGCTCAAGGTCGTACTCAATGAAGACAACTCCGTCGAGGCCGACCGCATGTTTACCATTCTCATGGGCGACGTCGTCGAACCACGCCGCCAATTCATCGAGGACAATGCCCTCAACGCCCGCTTGGACGTTTGACGGGCGTGACCACATGTGACTACATTGAGGAATGAAGAAAACAGTCAATTATCTGGACGACATGGGGCCGGAATCCTCCTCGGTGTTGCAGGAAATTGCCGTGATACCTGGAATTGGCGAGACGATCAGCGTGCGCTCCGCCAAAGCCCATTTATCCGCCTTACTCGAGTTGGCTGCAGGTGGACGCGAAATCACGATCACCAGTGGCGGCAAGCCGAAGGCGCTCATTGTTGGATCGCCCAATCCGAAAGCACAACACAAACCCTTCTCGGGTGCTGCCGAGCACCTTGCCAAAATGCCTCCTTGGCGCGGCGGCCCGACCGCAGACGAAATCATTCGGGAGGAGCGCGATTCCAGACCCTAACCATGTATCTTGATAGCGCGATCATCGTAAAACTTCTTGTTCCCGAGCCTGACAGCCCCATTTTTGTTAAGGTCACAAAGGGCCAACCCATTGCCTCTTCGGAACTGGCGCTAACCGAAGTCGCATCAGCCCTTTTCAAAAAACAACGTGATAACCTTCTCACGCCCGCGGAACGGCAACGCGCTTGGGACACTTTCATGAAATGGACGGATTCCGAGGAACTTGTGCTCTACCCATTAGATACGCGGACACTCAGAAACGCCAACCGAGTTCTCGCCATAGCCAACCCCGATGTATCCGTGCGCTCGATGGATTCGATCCACGTGTCGTCCTGCGACTTGTCCCAAGACTTTCCTCTTTGCGCAACCGATAGCCGGATGCGTGCTGCCGCCACCAAACTTCTCATTCCTATTTTTCCCGAATCTTTGCCCAGCTAAACCATGTATACCCAAAACGAAAAAGTTGAACTCGTTAATGTGGCCGATGAAATGTCGAAGTCGTTTCTCGACTACTCGATGTCGGTCATTATTTCGCGCGCCCTTCCAGATGCCCGCGACGGCCTGAAACCCTCTCAGCGCCGAATTCTGTTTGCGATGAATGAACTCGGTGTCCAACCGAACCGCAAACACCTCAAGTGCGCGAAAATTGTCGGTGAGACGATGGGTAACTACCATCCGCACGGCGACCAAGCGATCTATCCAACCCTCGTTCACATGGCGCAACCCTGGGCGATGCGCGAAATGCTCGTCGACGGACAAGGTAACTTCGGTTCCGTGGAAGGCGATCCGCCCGCTTCGATGCGTTATACGGAAGCCCGCCTTCAACATCTCGGCGCCGCCCTCATGACCGACATGGACAAGGGCACCGTCGACTTCCGTCCGAACTACGACGAAACCCGCGAGGAACCGACCGTTTTTCCAGCGGCATTTCCGAACCTCCTAGTCAATGGCGGCACAGGCATCGCCGTGGGCATGGCCACTAACATCCCGCCGCACAACCTCAGCGAGTGCATCGACGGCATCTGCGCCCAAATCGAGAACCCCGATATCTCTATCGAAGGGCTCATGGAGCACATCAAGGGGCCCGATTTTCCGACAGGCTGTCTCCTGCAGGGCACGACCGGAATCAAACAATACTTCCAAACCGGTCGCGGATCCGTGAAAGTGCGCGGTCGCGTAGGCGTCACCGAAGTCCGGGGTGGTCGCGAGCAGATCATCATTACCGAGATCCCTTACAACGTGAATCGCGCGGATCTCGTGAAGCGCATCGCCGACCTCACGAACGAAAAAGTGCTCACCGGCATCAGCGATGTCCGCGATGAGAGCGCTGAGGATACCCGCGTCGTCATCGACCTCAAACGCGATGGCAACCCGAAGGTCATCATCAACAATCTCTACAAGCACACCGCGCTGGAATCCTCCTTCAGCACGAATATGCTGGCTATCGACCACGGCAAGCCAAAGTTGCTTTCACTCAAGGACGCCATCACGAGTTACATCGAGCACCGCCGTGAAGTCATCCTCCGCCGCACGCGTTTCCTGCTCGACCAAGCTGAAGTGGAAGCCGAGAAACTTGAAGGCTTCCTCATCGCCCTCGCGAATCTCGACGACTTCATCAAAATCATCCGCGATTCACGCGACCGCGATGATGCGAAGTCCAAACTCCTCACCCTATCGTGGACGAGAAAAACCGTGGTGGACCTTGGCTTGCTCATTCGCAGCGAAGCCCGCGTCGCAGATGGTCACTACCGCTTCAGCGAGAAACAAGTCGGCCACATCCTCGACCTCCGCTTGTACCAACTCACCGGTCTCGAGCGCGATAGTATCAAGCAGGAATACGACGCCCTCATCGCTACCATCAAAGATCTGATGGATATTCTTGCGAAGGAAAATCGCGTTCTCACGATCATCAAAGACGAACTCCGCGCGCTGCAACTCAAATACGGCACCCCTCGCCGCACACAGATTGTTCCTGCCGAAGGTGAAGTCACCATCGAAGACCTCATCGCCAACGAAGGCGTAATCGTCACACTCACTCACAACGGATTCATCAAGCGCACGCTCGTCAGCGCCTTCCGCGCACAGAAACGCGGCGGCAAGGGCGTGATCGGCATGACGGCTCGCGAATCTGAAAAAGAAGAGGACAGCGACTTCGTCGAATATCTCTTCACTGCCGCCACGCACGACTACCTCATGTTCTTCACCGAGAGCGGTCGCTGCTATGTCGAACGTGTGTTTGAGATACCTGAAGGCTCACGCGCCAGCAAAGGCCGCTCGATTGCCAATCTCCTTGAGCTTCGCAGTGAAGAAAAAATCACCGCCACCATTCGCGTCCAAGGTCAAAAAACGGACGACGAAACTTGGAACGAAGGCCTCCACATTGTCTTCGCTACCCGCAGCGGCATTGTCAAAAAATCCAACCTCAACGATTTTAAAAACATCCGAAAGGGCGGCATCATTGCCATCAAGATCGAAGAGGGCGATAAACTCATCGACTGCAAACTCACCGACGGACACAACGAAATCGTCCTCATCACTCATGAAGGCATGAGCATCCGCTTCAGTGAAGAGGAAGTGAAAGACCAAGGCCGCGATACCGTCGGCGTCTGGGGTATCCGCCCGAGCAAAGGCGATTACATCGTCGGAACCGCGATCGTGAACAAGGATGCCCAACTTCTCGTCGCCGGTGAAAACGGCCTCGGCAAACGTACCAGCTTCGAGGAATACCGCCTCCAAGGCCGCGGAGGCAAAGGCATCATCACCATGAAGACGAATGACAAAACCGGCGCTGTCGCGGGTGCACTCACCGTCCGGGACGATGACGAACTCATGCTCATCACGAACAAGGGAAAAATGGTCCGCACGCGCATTTCCGAAATTCGCGAAACCGGCCGTAATGCCCAAGGCGTGAAACTCATCGACCTTCGCGCCAACGAAGTCCTTCAAGCGATCGCCCCCGTTGTCAGCGACGAAGAGGACGAAGAAGAAACAGCCGCCCCAGCGGAATAAGGACACGTCGCAATTTGATAATCATCCTGCCCGCAGTAATGCGGGCGGGATTTTTTGTACCCTCGCTCATTTTCCCTCTTAGAAAATTTCTGGCTGGAATGGCGGTTTTCGCTATGCTGCAAACACACCCCCGCTCGAACGTATGTTTTTCAATTCCGTTACGTTTCTCTTTAGTTTCCTGCCGATTGTCTTGATTGGTTTTCTCCTGCTAGAGCGATTGACGCCTGTTTTTTGGCGTCAACTCTGGCTTCTGACGGCTTCACTGGTTTTCTACGCGTGGACGAATACGAACGTGTTGCTGTTATTTCTGCCACTGACAGCGGTGAACTACTTTCTCGGCAGTCGCCTCTCGCGCAGCGGGGAATCTTCAGGGAAATGGCTTCTCGTCGGATCAGTCACACTGAACATCGTTGTCCTCGCTTATTTCAAATACGCGAATTTCTTCGTCGCCAATTTGAATGCGGTTCTTCAGACGAATATTTTCATCGAAAAAATGCTCCTGCCGCTGGGTATTTCATTCATCACGTTTATGCAGATCGCGTGGTTGGTTGCGGCACGCAAAAAGGAAGTGGTCCCGTGCAATTATTTTGAGTTTCTCCTCTATTCAGCGTTTTTTCCACAGATCGTTTCCGGCCCGATTGTTTATCAGAAAGAGTCCCTCCCCCAGTTCCGTAAAATGCGAACGCCAGAGGAGCGTTCTGCGGATATCTGCGTGGGAGCGACCCTTTTCACGATGGGCCTAGCTAAAAAAGTCCTCGTTGCAGATACTATCGCTCCATGGGCTAATCAGGCGTTCTGGGCGGTGAGCGTGGGAAGCCCGATCAGTATGTCAGCAGCCTGGATCGGTGCTCTCGCGTATGCGTTTCAGCTGTATTTTGATTTCTCTGGCTACTCGGACATGGCGCTTGGTGTGGCTCGCTTGTTTGGCATCCGCCTGCCACTGAATTTCAATTCTCCTTACAAGGCGGATAGCATCACCGATTTTTGGCGGCGTTGGCACATGACGCTCTCTCGGTTTCTTCGCGATTACGTTTACATTTCACTCGGGGGCAACCGCTGCGGACCCTTCCGTCGCTCATTCAACCTTTTCCTCACGATGTTGCTGGGCGGGTTTTGGCACGGTGCAGGTTGGACGTTTCTCCTTTGGGGAGCCCTGCATGGGACCTACTTGATGGTGAATCACTACTGGGCGCAGCTCAATGAACGCGCCCGCATCCCCGGAGCCGCCCTGTTTATGGGCTGGGGTGGACGGTTGGTGACATTCCTCGCGGTTCTCGTGTCATGGATCTTTTTCCGAGCGGCCAATCCCGAGGAAGCCTTTCGATTGCTGGCCGGCTTGACTGGTACAAACGGGCTCCTACTTCCCGGTGACCCTCTCTTCTTTAAATCGTCCCCCATGCTCATGGCATTGCCTGCTTTACTCGGACTCACGATTGATCCTCAATTCGTCCTTCTGGCGTGTTTGGGTGGTTTGGTCTTATTTGTGAGTTTCCTTCCGAACAGCCAACAACTCCTCGCCACCATGGAGCCTGGCATTGTCACTTACGGAAAAAAAATCGAAGACATGCCGAGCGTTTTTCAGCCACTGACTTGGCGCCCCTCCTTTCTCTGGCTCACTCTCAGCATCCTCACCTTCATCTGGTGTATGCTGAACCTCAGTAACGTGAGTTCATTTCTTTATCGGGATTTTTAATATGAACCTCGCCACCTATAGTCGCCTAACGGGTTTCTGGTTCTTGGTTGTTCTGGCCACGGTATGGGCCATCGCCTCGTGGCTCCTGCCAGTGGATGGCGATTTGGCGCGCGTAGGAGGATATGCTGAGAACGATTTTGGGTGGCGGGCGCCGCAGACCACGTTTGAGAAAAACCTCTTCCACGTCACCACCGACCTCAAGGACTACAACCGCTATTACGATGTCGTCCTCTTGGGAGACTCTTTCAGTTGCGATCAAGAGAGTCGTCGCTTCGGTTGGCAGAATTATTTCATCAACCGCACGGGGCTTTCCATGATTGTGATCGATACCCGCCGCTATTGGCCGCAAGAGATCATGGAATCTGAGGCTTTCAAAAAGTTCCCACCCAAGCTTTTCATTTTTGAATCGGTTGAACGCTACTTGCACGAGCGTATCGCCTATTTTTCAAAAGAAACTCCTCCTGCCAAAAAAGACTCCCCGACAGCGCTGGAACCGCTCTTTGCGACAGCGAAACCCCTTGGCGTTGCACCCCATGAGGAAGCTGCAAAAACCAAACCCGGCTACGATCCCGATCACGTACTGGGACACCTCGGCGCCATTGTTCAACGCCGCCTTAACCTAAACAACCAAGTGCTGGAAGTCCCGCTCGCCAAGCCGGGTCTATTCAGCTCGCCGAACGACCTCGATCTTCTTGTCTACTTCGACGAATCCCGAAAAAAAGACCTGAAAGAATCCGACTATAGCGACCTGCGCAGTGGGATTTCTGTTTTCCAAAAAATCATCGAGAGCAATGGCGTCACCAAATTTGTTCTCCTTATTGCTCCCGACAAAACTTCCTCCTACGCCCCCTATCTCAAAAATCCGCAAGATGCCACGGTCAACCTCGTCGCTGAAGTCGCAAAAGATCCGTCTCTCCCAGTTCCCCGTACCGACAAGATCCTCACCGATGCGATCGCATCCGGAATCCCGGATGTATACTTGTCGAACGATTCCCACTGGGGAAGCCACGGTCACAGGCTCTTCGCAAAAGCCTTAGCCGATTTCCTTGGCGCCCCTGACAAAAACTAAGCCAACGCTAAAAGAAGCAAGAGCATCGAAAATTCGACGGGCGGAACCAAGCTTGGTGATTCGCCAGATTCCGCCGCCGAAATGCTTCTCATTCCACAGTGACGCTTTTGGCGAGGTTCTTGGGCTTGTCGACGTCGCAACCGAGGGCGACAGCCGTGTGGTAGGCGAAGAGTTGAAGCGGTATCACATTCAGCACCGGAGCCAGAAAGTCCGGCACTTGCGGGAGTAGAATGACATCATCACACAGACTGGCGAGAGTTTCATCCCCCTCGGTGCCAACGGCAATCACCGGTCCCTTGCGTGCTTTGACCTCCTCGATGTTGCTCAGGTTTTTTTCATAAACCCCATCCTGCGGGGCTAGAAAAATGGACGGCGTCTCGTCATTCACCAAGGCAATGACGCCGTGCTTGAGTTCAGCGCTGGGATACCCCGATGCCGGAATATAACTGATCTCCTTCATTTTAAGGGCTCCTTCGAGAGCGATAGGGAAGTTGGCCTGTCGCCCCATGAAGAGGAAGTTTCGCGCAGAGACATATTTCGCCGCGATATGAGAGATTTCCTCATCGAGTTCCAATACTCTCGCCACGAGTTCCGGAAGGCTCTCCAAGCCCCGAATGATATCCATCCCCTCGGCATGCGGAAGATCGCGAATTCGACCAAGCAGCAGACCCAACATCGAGAGTGCGACGACTTGGGACGTGAATGTTTTGGTAGCCGCGACCCCGATTTCCAGCCCCGCCCGCAGGCCGATGCCGCCTTCGCTTTCTCGAGCGATCGTACTGATGACATTATTGCAAATACCCAGCGTTGGAGCACCTTTGCGCTTGCTCTCACGGAGGGCCGCGATGGTATCAGCCGTCTCTCCGCTTTGACTCATAGCAAAAACAGCGGTTCTTGAATCAAGCGGAACATTTCGGTAACGAAACTCACTGGCGTATTCGCACTCGACCGGAATTCGAGCCATAGCCTCGATGAGCGATTCGCCAGCGAGAGCTGCATGGTAGGTCGTTCCACATCCAGTCAAGACGATCCGATGCCACTCACGCAGTTCCTCATTCGTCCTCTGGAGTCCGCTAAACGTTGCAGTGGCCCCCTCGCGGTCAAACCGCCCCTTCATCGCCTCTCGGAGCGTCTCGGGTTGCTCATGGATTTCTTTATGCATGAAGTGGGCATACCTCCCCTTACCCTCACGTACCGGCGGAGCCTCGACTCTCACGGGAGCGGGAGTGGCGGCTTCCTCACCCGATACCCGGTGGACCTCAAAATGATCACCATCGAGTGCGGCGATATCCCCGTCCTCGAGATAAACAACCTCATTCACCCAGTCCGCAATGGCATCAACGTCACTGGAGAGGAATTGCCCGCCATCGCCGAATCCCACGATGAGCGGACTTCCCTTGCGAGCCGCTATTAAAAAGCGACCCGTATCTGCATGAAGAAGACCGATGCCGTATGTTCCCAGCGCCTGCCCGAGCGCGGACTTCACCGCAGCCACAAGCGCTTCCCGATTTTGGACCGGCGATATATCGAACGTCTCACCAATCAAATGAGCGAGAACCTCCGTATCCGTTTGCGATACGAAGTTGTGGCCACGCTCGATCAACCCATCACGAAGTGCTTTGTGATTTTCTAGAACCCCGTTATGCACAAGCGCGAGGCGTCCCGAGTCATCAAAATGAGGGTGGGCATTTTGCTCTGTGACAGCTCCGTGGGTGGCCCAGCGCGTGTGACTGATACCGGTGTCCCCATCAATCGGAGAATCGTTCAGCGTTGCCGCCAAACGAGAGACACGGCCGACAGTTTTTCGTGTTTCAATATCTTTTCCATTCCAGATGGCCACGCCTGCTGAGTCGTAACCTCTGTACTCCAACCGACCCAGCCCTTCGATTAAGAAGGGCTGGGCGGCTGCTTCACCGATGCATCCAATAATTCCGCACATATTTTTCGTTTTTTATTCTAAGGTTGGTTCCTATTTGAGGGTTCCGTTCAGCGGAACGAATTGGTAACCGAGCTCCTTGAGTCCAGTGATGGTTTTGCCCAGCTCTGTGGGATCCAAATACCAGTGGAAGTAAAATCCAGCCCATCCATCGCGAACGACTTTGAGTGCCTTGGCGCGCCTAATGAGATCAGCCGAAAGACTTGGCGGCTGTAGCGCATACCATCCCAAAGGATCGATGTAGCCGATCGTCTCAGGTATACGTTTTAGCCCGTATGTATCTCGATAGATATAGGGAGAGTTAAGCTCCGTGGCTTGCGTTACCCCCTGACCATCTGGGAAAAAGAAGATGGCTCGATCGCAAGCAAACGGATACAGGCTCGCGAAGACTTTGTAATCCGTACTCGATGCTAGATAGTGCGGAGTCAGCCAGCCCACGGGATTGAAACCCGCATTTTTCAGGATGTTTTGGCCGTTAACGACTCGATTTCTAGCCCAAGTCGTCGAGTCGCCGGTCAGCGGACCCACAAGTGTCAAACGGCCTTCTGCATCGGCTGTGACGCGGTAAAACTCATAATCGTCGCCGCTCACACCGGTGTAGGGGTTCATGAGTCCATCGATTTGGTGAGTCGTTCCATGCTGGAGCACCTGACCGCCAGTCTGAACCCAGAGCTTCATTTCCTTTGTGAAAGTCGAGTTGGCCGTGACTTTAACGGTTTCAGCGATGCCATTGTTATAAATTCCAGACCAATCCCGATACCTAGGAATCATGCTAATCGTGAAAGGCACTGCTGCCGCCTTGAGTGCCTGTCTGAGATTGGCCAAGGTGGGCACATCCGCTTCCGGGCCGACATCCTCAATGCGAAAGTAGGCGCGGTGTTGCTCCGCATGCTGAATTCCAAGCATGTCGTGGAGCAGATCTTGAAATGCCAGTGAACGATTTTC
>CAMBAQ010000069.1 GCA_945863785.1 Chthoniobacter flavus | reverse complement strand
TCGAATGCGCAACTCGGGGTCATCTACCGAAGGGCGGTAGGAGCGGCTGGAACCGCTGATCGCGTAGCCCGCTTTTGCAAAAAGCGCAATGGTCGGTTCCATCAGGCTACCGGAGGGTAGTCCGATCGTAAGTGTTTTCTGTTCCATGTGAGTTGGGGACTCTAATCAGAACCAGCCACACCCGCGCACGAAAAAAATCCAAGGGATTGGATTCAGGCATCACTAATAAGTCGGAGTTTTTTTCTTGATGATTGAGGGCATGACTACCTAAATGGGGGGCATGAAGGCCTTATTTTGCTCCCTCCTCTTGGTCATGCTGGCCGCAGCGGCTCACGCCGACATTCAGGCTCCGCCCGCATCTGATTATGGTCCGACCCGCAAGCTCGGCCGTGGTCTAGGCAACATTGCCTATGGGATCACTGAAATCCCCTTTCAAATGGGAGCCATCAACGACCTTGAAGGCAATGCTTCTGCATTCAGTTACGGTGTTGTGCGTGGCACCGGTCGCATGCTGGCGCGGTTGGGCTTTGGTCTTTACGAGGTGGCTTTGTTTCCGCTCCCTATGCATAAGGGAACGTATTATCCTCCATACCAAAGCGACATTCCTTGGATCAATTCCGGTTACTCCGAGTTCCCGCCTGAGTTGGGCTTCGAGACGCGCTATGACTACGTGCGCACGTATCCGACTAACTAACTTTTCTACTCGGCCGCCTGCCGATAGCGCATCGCGCCGGCTTGATTGCCGAGACGCCATTGCCATTTCATGATTTCACTCACCGTTCCGGTATATAACGAACACGAAGCTCTTCGTCCCTTATTTGAAAAAGTCCATGCCGTGATGCGCAAAAATTACCCAGGCAAATGGGAGATCATTTTTGTCAACGACGGTAGCCAAGATGGCAGTGCTGAAATCCTCGACGAACTCGCTGCCCAAAACCCCGAGGTGAAGGTGGTTCATTTTCGCCGCAATTTCGGACAGACCGCAGCCATGATGGCGGGCTTTGATTTTGCCCAAGGAACAACGGTCATTCCCCTCGACGGCGATGGCCAAAACGATCCCGAAGACATTCCGCGCATGCTGGCGAAGCTCGATGAGGGTTATGAGGTTTGCTCCGGTTGGAGAAAGGATCGGCAGGACAACGCGCTTCAGCGTAATCTCCCGAGCATCCTCGCAAACAAGCTCATCTCTTTTGTTTCGGGAGTGTCGCTGCATGATTACGGTTGCTCACTCAAGGCCTACCGAGCCGAAGTGATCAAAGGGGTTCGACTTTACGGAGAAATGCACCGCTTTTTGCCGATCTACGCGAAATGGCACGGGGCAAGAATCACAGAAATTCCGGTCAACCACCATGCCCGCAAAACCGGGCATTCGAAATACGGGCTTGAACGCGTGCTGAAGGTGATCATGGACCTCCTGACCGTGCGCTTCCTCGACCGATATATGCTCAAACCCATGTATCTTTTTGGATTCTGGGGCTTCATGTTTTTTGTAGGGTTCTTCGTTTTTGCCGCTTGGTCAGTATGGATGCGGACGCGTGGGTATTTCTTCACCGGCACGCCGCTGCCAATGATGGCGGTCATTTCGTTCATGACCGGAGTGATCTGCTTCCTCATGGGGTTGCTCGCAGAAATGATCACCCGCACGTTCCACGAGTCGCAAAACAAGTCCACTTATCTCGTCAGGGACACTCGCAACATGGACGATAAAACGGCTCAAGACTGATGTGCGGTATCGCCGGATTCCTCGGCGCAGGGGGCCGCGAGGACCTCGCCCGCATGACCGGTCGGCTCATGCACCGGGGGCCGGACGCTGAAGGGTTTTACGCGTTGCCCGAGGTTGGGCTCCACTTTGGGCACAGGCGGCTATCCATTATTGATCTTGCCGGCGGGGCCCAGCCCATGGTCTCTGCGGATGGTCGAACGGTGCTTGTTTTTAATGGGGAAATTTACAATCACGCCGAGTTGCGCCAGGAACTGATCTCTTGCGGGTGCGATTTTCTCTCTGACCACTCCGACACCGAGGTTCTTCTCCAGGGATGGCGGGTTTGGGGTGAGGGATTGATACCCAAGCTTAATGGCATGTGGGCGTTCGCCGTTTACGATACATTCACGCGTCGGCTTTTTTTGAGCCGCGACCGCTTTGGCAAAAAGCCCCTATACTATTTCTACCGGAAGGGAACCTTCGCCTTCGCTTCGGAGCTTTCCGCGCTTCTCGAGCATCCGCTTGCTCCGCGTGCTTTTTCAGAAATCGCCCGGGTTAAATTTTTGGCTCATGCCCTCATTCCCGCTCCACACACAGCGATAGAGGGAATTTTCAAGCTGCCTGCCGCTCATAATCTGTGGCTCGAAGCGGCGGCTTCCACGCTGCGAACAGCACGTTACTGGCGATACACGATCGAGCCTGACGCTTCGCCGAAAAGCGAAAGCGAACTTGCGGATGCGCTCTTGGATGTTCTTACCCGGGCTATCCGCCGTCGTCTCGTGGCCGATGTTCCTCTAGGGGTTTTTCTAAGCGGAGGTATCGATTCTTCGGCCATAGCGGCTTTGGCCGCACGCGAGATGCCGACGCGCGCGCTCCAAACATTCACCATCGGGTTTCAGGAACCGAGCTTTGACGAATCTCGCTACGCTTCAGAAGTGGCGGAACTTTTAAAGACCGACCACCACACGGATGTGCTCGGGATTGATGAGGCTCTTCGCGTGATACCGCAGATTTTCGATCTCCTTGATGAGCCTCAAGGGGACGGTTCGCTTCTGCCTACATTTCTCCTCTGCCGCTTCGCACGCAGGCATGTCACGGTGGCCCTCAGTGGTGATGGCGGCGACGAACTCTTCGCCGGCTACGATCCTTTTCGGGCTCTCAAAATGGCGGACATCTATTCCAAGATGGTGCCTAGACCCATTCATGCGGGGATTCGGATGCTGGCCTCCCGCCTTCCCGTGTCGCATGCCAACATCAGCCTAGATTTCAAAATCAAGCGAACCCTGCGTGGCCTTGACCACGCGCCGCGCATCTGGAATCCAGTCTGGTTGGGGGCGCTCGCACCGTCCGATCTGGCGCGACTTACGGAGTCCCGATTCAGTATTGAGGAGATTTATAGTGAATCCATTGATGCTTGGGAGTCCTGCCAAAGTCGCAGCCTCGTTGACCGTACGCTTCAATTCTACACCGAGATTTACCTTCAGGACGGCATCCTGGCAAAAGCCGACCGTGCCAGCATGATGAACTCCCTCGAGGTTCGCAGCCCCTTTCTGGACATCGAAGTCGCCGACTTTGCCCGCCGCCTGCCCAATGAATACAAGCTGCGCGACGGAACGACAAAATACCTCCTCAAGCGCGCGGTTGAAAAAATTCTCCCGAGCGACATCATTCACCGCCGCAAAAAAGGCTTCGGCATGCCTGTTGGTGCTTGGTTAAGGGACGGTCGGTTGGGGCCAATTGCTGACTCACCCATGATTGCAGAAAAACTCGCAGCGCATCGATCCGGACGCTCCGACGAGCGACTCTTTTTATGGTGTGAGTTGGTCTGGCAGGCCGTTCAAAAGCGATTATCCGCGCGTGCCGGTGGACAAACTTCCTCTACTCTTATCCGGTGATGCAGCGACGTGTTTTGCATATTATCGACAGTCTCCATCTTGGCGGAGCGCAGGAGGTCGTGCTTAATCTCGCGACCTGTGGAAGCGAGCGTTTTCATCACGAAGTTGCAACCCTACACGGCCATGGTGTTTATTGGGATCGACTCAAAGAAGCCGGTATCCGTGTTTTTTCACTCTCACCACATAAATACCTGCCGCTTTACTTCGCCTCCATTCCATGGCGGATTCTTTGTGGGCGCTACGACATCGTTCATTGTCACCTGATCCCCTCGAACATCATTGCAAAGCCTTTGGCGGCTCTTTGTGGGGTTTCTGTAATTATCAACCACGACCATACGAACGATTCGTATCGGGGCGAAAATAAACTCCTGCTTGCCATCGACCGCTTCACTAACCGCTTCGCGAGCCACATCATCCCGGTTTCCGCATCCTGTCGCGATTTTCTGATGGAGTATGAATCCATCGAGCCCAAAAGAATAACCCTGATCCCGAACGCGATTGATCTCCGGAGATTCACGCCGGGCTCAACTACGAAAGCCGAAGCCCGTCAAAAGCTCGGGGTTAAGCCGGGTGTGCCCGTGCTTGCAGGTGTGGGGCGTCTGAATCCGCAAAAAAACTTCGCCCTCTTCCTTGAGGTCGCTGCCCGTTTAGCCCAGCGATTTCCTGATCTCCATTTTCTTCTCGCGGGTGATGGCCCAGAGGAAAAAATGCTTCGCGCCAAAGCGTCTGCCCTCGGGATTGCTGATCGTGTCGTTTTTTCCGGCTATGTCGCCGACTCGCGTTTGGTTTACCTCGCGGCCGATGTGCTGCTGATGCCCTCCCGCTTTGAAGGTCTGCCTATGACTCTCCTTGAGGCCATGGCCATGGGCCTGCCTGTTGTGGCATCGCGGCTCGATGGCATAGCCGAGGTCATCGACGACCCTGATGATGGATTGTTGGCCCCTCCAGATAATGCGGATCTGTTTGTGGATCACGTCACCGCGCTGATTTCCAATCGTGAGTTGGCGATGGGCATTGCCAAAAAAGCCCGTGCAAAAATCGAACGCCGATTTTCGGTGGAACGCCTCACGGCCGCCGTGGAATCCATCTACGATCGTCACTTGCCATGAAAATCCTCGTTCTCTGCTACGAATACCCTCCCGTCGGAGGTGGTGGTGGCCGCGTGGCTTCCTCCGTAGCCGAGGGACTGACTCGCAAGGGGCATGATGTTCGTGTGATTTCAGCTGGGTTGCGGCACTTGCCTCGCGAATCCGAGATCCGTGGAGTCCCAGTTCTTCGACCGGAATCCTACCGTAAAAAGGAGGACACCTGCAGCGTTCTTGAAATGGCGCTTTATCTGATCACCTCCTTTTTTCCCGCATGGTCTCTTTGCTGGAGATGGAAGCCGGATATCATCCACGCCCACTTTGTTGTTCCCACCGGTGCGCTCGCGTTGGCCCTGCATTTTCTCACTCGGATCCCCTACATCCTCACAGCCCACCTTGGCGATGTTCCTGGAGGCGTCCCGGAACAGACCGATCGCCTCTTCCGTATTCTCGGGCCCTTGATCAAGCCCATCTGGAAGCACGCTGTCGCTGTTACATCCGTGAGTGGATTTGTCGCCGCGCTTGCATCTCGGAATTGCGGCATCAAGTCCCAAGTGATTCTCAATGGCGTCCCGATGCTTTCTGTTCCCCCCACGCTATCGCAGGGTGACATTCCTCGACTTGTCATGCTGGGGCGTTTGAGCATCCAAAAAAATCCCCTCCTTGCAGTGGAGGCGCTTTCCTTGATTAGTGACTTGCCTTGGATCCTCGAGGTCATCGGGGAGGGGCCGCTCGGCGAAGCTATGCGTGAATCCGCCGTCCGCCACGGGCTTTCCGATCGCATTCATTTTCTCGGGTGGTTGGATGCGGAATCTGTTTCCAAGTATCTCGCCGGAGCAGATATTTTACTTATGACCTCCACCACCGAAGGGCTCCCCATGGCGGGCATTGAGGCGCTGCGGCACGGATTAGCCATCGTCGGCAGCCGCATCGGTGGACTAGCCGATGTGATAGAAGACAAAAAAAATGGCTTCTTCTGTGACTTGACCCCCGAGGCTTTCGCCGTCGCTCTCCGGCATCTCCTAACCAATCGTGACCAGTGTTTCGCCATGCGGGAAGCTTCTCTCATGAAGGCCTGCGACTTCTGCCTTTCCGACCGTGTCGATGATTACGAAGCATTGCTCGAGTCCGTGTCGAAGAGATAGTTCCATCCTCGTCTCTTGTATTTGGGTCTTTTGGGGTCCTTCTATTTGTTCTTCCGCGAGATTATGACAACTTAAAAAGGTCACCATTTTTGGTAGTAATAAAAGTTGCATATCCCGTTGCTTTGGGTTCTCTTCATCAAACCCCAATGCCTCTAAAAGCTCTATCTCTCATAGCGGCGACCGTTATTTGCCTGACCGGCGGCTATTTTTTTTCCATTTACGCCGCCTGCGGATTCAATCGGGATTTTTTGGCTATCAACTCCTGCACCGAGTCGGGTGGACGTTGGAATTACGAGTCGAGATCCTGCGAGATATTGCCAGGTACATTTAAGCAGCCTGAATCTCAAATAGTTTACGAGCAACCCTGATTTGCGGGGCAATGTGCCATTTTTCCGGTTGACCAGACGAGCATTCAGTGAATAGATTACATGTAGTCACGCGGGTATAGCTTAGTGGTAAAGTTCCTGCCTTCCAAGCAGGCCATGAGGGTTCGATTCCCTCTACCCGCTCCACTTCTCTTCTGGGCTAGATGGTCGAAATGTCATTAACTCTCAATTTTTGGAGAGTTGGCTGTTGATTTTCTATTCGCAATATTAGGTCAATTACTTTAGTTGAACTCTGCTCAACCGATTTAGAGCGGCGCATTCAAGTTTTCCCAATCTTTTGTTTCTTGCGGAACTTTGAATCTGTAAATTCTGTCGAAAAAATCTGTTTCTGGTTTAAAAAGAGACCGCACCTTGACCTTTTGCTTTTAAAAAGGTTTCATTCGGCCGCCATGCCATCCAGTCAATGTTGTCTACCAGCCTCTGGGCTTATCGCGAATCTCAAACAAGAGGATCGGGATGACCTGAGTTCTTACGGAACATTCCATAATGCCAAACCGGAAACCGTACTTATCGAGGAAGGCAAGCCTCACGGAAAACTCTTTTACACAATCAGCGGGCACCTTGAGGCAAGGCGAATCGACCAAGGCAAAGAAGTGCTTCTCGGGTCGATTCGTGACGGGGACTGGATAGGGGAAGTCGATATTCTTGATCCCTCCAGTGCGATGTGTTCTGTGATCACGGTGGAGGAGACGCAGTATTGGGAAATTTCTCGCCAAGAGTTAGAGAAGTTCATCAATAAAAATACGTCGGCGGGAAGTGTACTGCTCATCGGCTTGGCAGCCACTTTGGGGCGCCGTATTCGTGAAGTGACGATCAAGCATGCCACGGCGCCTATTCCAAAAAAGAAACCGTATATTTTGCTGGGAGCCTTAGCAGTTTCGATTGCAGCCATCGTCGCGACCCTTTTTCTGGTCGGAAAAAAGCAAGAGGAAATCGTTAAGTTGAAGCAGCCTAGTCGCGGTTTGGCTCAATTGCAGGAAGCCCTTGATTTTTCTCGTCAGCGTACGGTCGAACTCGAGTCGGAGTATGCAAAAATCAACGCAGATCTCAAAACCAAAGCCGAAGAAGCTCAAAAAACGAAGGGTGAATTGGAGACATTGAAGGCCCAAGAGAAAGCCTTGGAAAATCAAAAGCCAGATCAGCAGGTCGCCGCTGTTTCTTCTGCAGTTGCTGCAAAGCCTGTCGAAGCGGTGCCGGCGCCCTCTCCGCAACATGCGAATGCCGCTCCGTTGGATGCCCCAGTGAATTCAGATCCTGTGGCTGGGTACACGCCTTTGGAGTATCCTCCTGAGGTCACGCTTTTGGAGCAAATGACAATCCCGCTTAGAGTAGGGTCGAAAGTCTCTGGAAGTCTTAAACTGCCAGCCGCTCGAGTCCTCAAGGTGACAGGATTGGATAAGGGCGACCTGCTTGTGGATATGGGTGCCTCCACCGAGCGGATTCCGAAAGACAAGACGGATTTCAATAAAGCCCTAGCGAAGGCCGATTTTGTCGCAAAAGAGCAATTTAAGCTCCGCCAGCAGTTCGAGAAACATGTTCCTGCCATTGCGCAAAATCCCGCTACAATTTCTGAACCTGCGGCACCTAGCGAAAAGAAAGTATTTACATTTGCTGAGATCGAAAAAATTGTGAAGACCGTTGATCCTCTCAAGACGCTCAAAGCGCTCAAGGAACAGAAAAAAGAAACGGTCTTCAGTTCCGAAGCTTACAAATGGCACCAGGCGGCTGAATTGACAAAATCCTACTTCAAGGATTTTAAGGAGTCTGGAGTTCCTCAAACCTACACACATTGGCTGAAGACGGTTTTAACAACCGCCGATATGATCGAGTCTGGAATCTATGACGACGTCGAAAAGAATCTTCAGGAGTTGCATCGTGAGTGGCTGAATCTGAAAGCTGACGCCATTGTAGGCAAATCTGAATCTAATCCAGCAGATGCAGGCGAGTGATTGCGGCCAAGCGAGGAGGGGGAGGCGCCTCGTTATTGTTGTGTAACATGATAAGCCCTTTTCGCCTACCTTTGGTTGCCTGATTGTGGGTGCTGCTTGCTCGGCGTTCTCCAAATTGCCTTGGTTGGAAGTTTTGTCGATTAGAGTGAAGTAATTTAAATTTATCTAATCAACGGGGTGGGCCTTTATGTTAATGTGGAAGTATTTATGTAGTAAAATCAGTCTGCCAAACCCATTTGATCACTTCCGATTGTTTGAATCGAGTAGCCCATTTCACGATACGCAACCGAACGTTTGCGATACATCTGAGCTGTGAGTGGATGGTCGGGTTCGGTGTAGTCGTAAATTCGCACGGTTTTTTTCTTTTCGCAAATCCTGTGGAGTCTTCCGGCATATTGGATCAAACGGCCCTTGAAAGAGATCGGCATGGCAAGAAAAAGGGTGTCGAGTTCAGGCATGTCGAAGCCTTCGCCGAGCAATGAAGAGGTGGCCAGAAGGACAAATGGTAGGCCCTGGGCGCCTTTGAGCCGAAGATGGTTGAGCGCTTCTTCCCGCTTCTTTCGAGGAGTGGAGCCATCCATTCGAAAAACAGTATCTTCCGGCAATTTATCGCGCAGCAATGATTCGAGTGTGCTGAGATGTTCTTTGCGGTCGCTGAGTAGGGCACAAAATCTTTGTTCTGCGAGAGCGGAGGTGACATCCGATGCGATGGCACGATTTCTTTCGCCAGATTGAATGAGATGTTCCCAGATTTGATGAATCGGCAAGCGATCCTTCTCTGTAGGGATGCGTAAGGAAAATTCCCTAACAAATACCGTTCTCGACTGCTCTTCTGAGTGGTCGAGATCAATCCGGTGTCGGATGGGGCCGCATTGGAGAAAAAGGATTTTCTGTAAGCCGTCTTTTCGGTTCGGCGTGGCAGTTAATCCCAAAATGTAGCGGGCGGTGCAGCGTTTCATCGCAGCTTCGAAAGACGCCGCCGGCACATGGTGGCATTCGTCGATGATGACATGCCCATATTTTGCGAGCAGAGCCTCGGGACACTCCGAACGTGCCAGCGTGGG
>CAMBAQ010000068.1 GCA_945863785.1 Chthoniobacter flavus | reverse complement strand
TGCTAAGTGGCGGACTCGATTACTACTGGCGATACAGGGTCGCGAGAAAAGTGGCGCGACTCTCGCCCGGCAGGATTCTGGATCTGGCTACAGGCAGCGGCGACCTCGCGATCGCACTTAAAAAAGCCTGCCCGCTTGCGGCTGTAACCGCAGCAGATTTTTGTCTTCCGATGTTGAATCAAGCGCGACTCAAAGGCGTCACTCGTTTGGTGCAGGCGGATGCGTTGGCTTTGCCATTTGCGGATGCCTCATTCGATGTTGTGACCGTGGCATTTGGATTGCGAAATATGGCGTCCTGGCCCGACGCACTACGAGAAATGGCGCGGGTTTTGGAGCCCGGTGGCACGGTTCTGATTCTTGATTTCTCTCTCCCGACGTGGGAATTTTTTCGAAATATCTATCGATTTTATCTTCACAAAATTCTCCCGCTTATTGCTGGTTGGGCAACCAAGCGCCCGGCGGCTTACGAGTATCTTGGCGAGTCGATCGAATCCTTTCCATCCGGCATGGTCATGAACGCGTTGATGGCATCCCGCGGATTTTCTTGCGAACCTTCTCTGCCTCTCACTGGGGGGATCGTTTCTCTCTATTGTGGAAAAACGAAGGACGCCTGAGCAGCGATCAGGCAATTAGTTTCCAAAGGAAATACCGACCGAGCGTGCGATTTGAACGAGTTGGGATTCGGGATTCACTCTTCGCATTTTTTGTACTGCGAAGGCGATCGGCACATCCACGAAGGTGCAGTTCTGGTAGCTCACCATGGAACCAAATTTTCCCTCAGCGATGAGTTCGACCGCTTTGACTCCGAAGCCGGTGGCCAATATCCGATCGAGTGTAGTCGGGCCTCCTCCGCGCTGGAGATGACCTAGTACGCATGTGCGGACCTCCTTGCCGGTGCGCTCGGCGATTTCCTTAGCGACGAATTCCGAGATTCCGCCGAGTCGGCGTTCTCCAGTGGTGGTCTGCTGGCAGGATTGTTTGCCGTCCTTCGGGGAGGCTCCTTCGGCGACGACGACGAGAGTGCTCTTGGAGCCCTCGCGATGGCGGTGCTCAATTTCGGCAGCGACCTTTTCGTATTCAAATGGCATCTCGGGAAGGAGAATGATGTTCGCTCCACCAGCGAGTCCGCCTTGAAGCGCGATCCATCCCGCATGGCGGCCCATCACTTCCAGCACCATGACTCTTTTGTGGCTGGTGGCCGTTGTGTGCAGGCGATTGAGGGCTTCCGCAACGCATTCCACGGCGGAATTGAGACCAAATGTCATTGAGGTCGCTTCGAGATCGTTGTCGATGGTCTTGGGAACTCCGACAACGGGAAAGCCGGCCTCGTGGAGAAGTTGAGCTGTGCTGAGAGATCCGTCACCGCCGACGACAATCAATCCGTGGAGATTAAGCGCCTGAAATGTTTGGCGGGTTTTTCCGAGCACTTCGGCTTGGATCATGCGGCGGGATCCCGATCGGTTGATGAACTGACCGCGGTTCACGGTTCCAAGGATGGTGCCGCCAAGATGCATGATTCCCGATGTGGCGTGGCGGTCTAGAAGGATATGCGATTCAGGCGGAAGGAGACCTTCAAATCCATCGCAGAATCCAATGAGTTCAAAGCCGAGTTTTTCGGATGTGCGACTTGCAGCACGCAAGACGGCATTGAGGCCGGGGCAGTCGCCGCCGCTGGTAAGGATGCCGATGCGCTTCATTATAATGTTAGAGAGTTTCGCCTTTTTTAGATGGGCGGCCTTCGGCAGCCCAAGCGTCGTAGAAACTCCAGCCTCGATTAATGAGCAAGAGTCCGTCCTTGAAGCGATCTTCTGAGCGGAGGAGGACCACAGTGATGCGGCGTGGGGTGATGAGCACCGTCTCGCCCTCGCGGCGGGATTCCGGTGGGCGGTCGGCGGAGAGGATTAAGCAATCGCCAGCCTTGCGGGTGCGGCCGGTTTTGACGCCATCGATGCCATTGCGGCCAACGAGTTCATTTGTGTTCGTGATATCGAAAGGCATATCCGCACCGCTGCGCAGAATGTGAATTTGCCGGGATTTCTGAGCCACATAAAAGGCGAACCCTGATTTGTCGTAGGCATAGCGTGTCAGGCGGGCGAGGTCCTCGACGGTCGAATAAGGGATCGCGCCACTGGTCATGCTATCCATGCCACTAGGGTTCAAAAACAAAGTCCGCTTCATGGAAAGGGTTCTCGCCAGCGCGTTCATTTGCGCTACGAAATTGCTCACGGAATCGAGTTGCTCGGGATTCGTGATGCGCGACCCGACGTGGTGAGCGAGCGTGTTGGCAGCGATGTTGTCGGAGGCGAGGAGAGCGCAATAAATGAGATCCCGTAGGCTTAGCGAATCGCCCGGCGCAAGTCCGATCGCACTCGAGGCTCCGTTTTCCGTGGCAGTGGTTGGCACTTCCGCCAATGTCGCCAGATCGACTTTCTGCAATTCCGCCCAGTCGAGAACAACGAGTGATGTGGCTACCTTGGTGAGGCTTGCCACCTGCAATTTTTCGTTTCTTTTGTCCGAGTCCAATATCACCCCAGTCTGGTTATCGATAATAATGTAACTCTCAGCGGCATTCGCGTGCCATCCAGCCAGACCCATCAATAGGGCCAAAATCATTTTTTTCATTTTATATACGTCTTCGGAAGTCGATGAAAACGGACGATAACGAGGCGGGCATCAAGATCAAATCATTTTAAAAAATGCGATTTTTCGTGCGTGAATTCGCAAAAAGATGATTCCACCCCAGCGTGGAAATGCTACTTCTCGCGGATGCGAATTTTATCCGGCATCCAGCCATCCGGCACACTTCATCTTGGGAACTATTTTGGAATGATGAAACCCGCGATCGAGTTGCAGGAAAAAGGGGAGGCGTACTATTTCATTGCCGATTTCCATGCGCTCACCACGGTTCAGAATGGAAATGCCCTGCGGGCGAATGTACGTGAGTTGGCGATCGACTTTCTTGCTTGCGGACTAAACCCAGAGAAGGCCGTCTTTTTTCGTCAATCCGAAGTTCCCGCTGTCACCGAGTTGGCTTGGATTCTCAGCACAGTGACTCCGATGGGATTGCTAGAACGCTGCCATTCCTTCAAGGATAAAACGGCGAGGGGACTTGCTGCTACGCACGGGCTTTTTGCGTACCCGGTTTTGATGGCGGCGGATATTCTCATTTACGATAGCGATCTGGTGCCGGTCGGGCGCGATCAAAAGCAGCACCTCGAAGTAACCCGCGACATCGCGGTGAAGATCAACGAGACCTATGGATCTATCTTTAAACTTCCGGAACCCAGCATTCGCGAGGATACCGCGGTCGTTCCCGGATTGGATGGAGCTAAGATGAGCAAGAGTTACGGAAATACGATCGAGATTTTTGCTCCCGAAAATGCGCTCAAAAAGAAAATCATGGGCATCAAAACCGACAGCACCCCGGTTGAGTCGCCGAAAATCACAGAAAACTCGTCCATTCTGGGGCTCTATAAATTGGTTGCGAGCGAGACCGACTATCAAACGATGGAACGCGAGTTTCTGCGAGGCGGCACGGGCTACGGGGACTTTAAAAAGAGGCTCTTCGGTGCAGTCTGGGATTATTTTGCGCCATTCCGTATTCGTCGGGAGGAAATCCTCAAGGATCCAGTCTTCGTTGATCGTGTGCTGGCCGAAGGGGCAGAAAAAGCGCGAGGTGTCTCGGATGGCGTCATGCGACGAGTTCGGGAAGCCGTCGGACTCGGCTAGATCGCGCTCCGAATACCGGCGGATGGACAAAAGCTCCAGCCGTCGCTAGGTTGCGGGGGTGATTTATCGAGGACAAAAAATTCAACTCACTGCAGTCAAAGTTTTGATTGCAATTAATGTTCTCGTTTTCATTTTTGCGTCCTTTTTTGGCGGTGCAAATGGGGCTCGGGTGGATGATTTTCTCGGGTTGAATTGGCGCGGAATTTTGAATGGAAGAATATGGCAATTAGTGACATATCAGTTTGTCCATGCGGGGATCCTGCATTTGCTGGTGAATATGGCCGGGCTTTGGTTCACGGGGCCGGTATTGGAGAGGTTGATGGGCGCTCGCCGCTTTGTGATTTTCTATCTCGTTGCCGGGGTAGCGGGAGGATTACTGCAGATGCTCATCTCACCCGGGCCGAGTCTGGTAGGAGCTTCGGGCTCTATTTGCGGATTGGTGGCCGCTTTTTCCGCTCTTTTCCCGCGAATGCCCATTACGGCGCTCATTTTTTTCGTTATTCCGGTTCGGATGGAAGCAAGATGGCTTGGATTCAGCATCGTCATCGCTTCGCTTTTTCTCCTTGTCACCGGGTTGTTCGGAAATATCGGCAATGCAGCGCACTTGGGTGGGGCGCTTGCCGGCTATGCGTGGGTGCGGTTTTGCACACCGCGATTCCGTGTGATGAGCTGAGGCTTAGCGCGACCAGCTAGGTTCGGAAACCTTGCCGAGCCCGGTTGCCACAGGCGTTTTGCGACCTTTGATCGTATCCATCAGCATGATAGTCGATCCGTCGCTATAAATGATGTGGCGTGAGTCCGCACCCCAGCATGGATCTTGGCCTTGATCGAGGACACGGGTCGCACCAGTGGCGAGATCTACAATGGCGATCGAAAATCCACCTTGGCGCACGGTGAAGGCGATTTTTTTACCATCCGGCGACCAGCTAGGTTCGGTGCAGTAGTTAAAGCCGGTCGATATGCGGCGAGGGGCTCCCCCTGCGGTGCTGATGCGGTAAAGCAGAGGTCCTCCAGTATCGTCCGAGGAATAAACGATCTCGGCACCATCCGGTGACCAGCTTGGCGAGGATTCCACGCCGCGTGATCTCGTGAGGCGTCGCGCGCCGCTGCCGTTCGCGGCAGCGATGTAAAGCTCGGGATTTCCGTCGCGGCTCAATGTGCAAGCGATGCGGCTGCCATCAGGAGAGAAGGACGCTCCGGAATTTGTGCCCGGAAACTTCATGATCGGGATGCGAGATCCGGAATCAAGATCGATGAGATAGATGTCTGCATATCCGCTCTGGTAGCCGGTGTAGGCGATTCGGGATGCGTCAGGAGAGAGGGCTGGAGCAACGCTGATGGCCTTTTCTTGCGTGATTTGACGCAGGTTGGCGCCATCGTAGTCCGAGAGGTAGATTTCCTTTGCGCCAGTCCGGTTGCTCACGAACGCAAACTTGGAAGCAGCGATGCCGTGTTGACCGGTCAGCGTCTCGACGATGTCGTCGGAGAATTTGTGGGCGGCAGATCGAGTGTCCCCCGAGTAGTTTTTTTGAAGCACGACCCCACCGCGGTTGTCAGTGACAACGCCCTGCAGGGAGCCTCCACCAGAGGATCCCCCGACAAAAAAATTCGCTCTCTCGGGGATGCCGACGGAGAACAGGCCCGAGAGGTCGAGATCGTTTGCGACGACCTTACTCGCGATCGCAGCATCAGAGCCGCTGAAGGGTTTGATGGCGACGCTGATGGTGTCGCTTTTTTTGACAGTGATCGTGGCTTCCTGAGCCGTAAGGACGCCTGGCAGGAGAATGGCACTCAGTAAAAGTGCGGAAAGTCGAGTTGGAGAGATAGAGAGCATAATTTTTTGTGGCAAAGTGTGGTGGGTTTGACAAGTCAGGAACGGAAGCGGCGACCGAGTGGGAAGCTGCCAAGATGGGTGAGCGAATGGGCCTGCCCGCTCGCAAGCTCGATAGATCGGGCGACCTCTGGATCGTTCGAGGATCCTTCGACCTCGATGTAAAAAACGTAGGTTTGGGGTTGCCCCGGAACAGGACGCGAAACGATGCGGGTGAGGCTCACCTTTTGACGCGAAAAAGGCCCGAGAAAGCGATGCAGGCTGCCGCACCTGTTTTTCAATGCGGCCACGAAGGCCGTTCGATTTGCGGAAACCTTCAGTATCGGCTTTTTCGAGATCGTAAAAAAATTGGTCACATTAATCTCATCGGCGCCGGAGGGAAACTCGAGCACATCGAGGTGATAAATTTCCGCCGCGCCGGGCGAGGCCAGAGCCGCGCTGTTCGCGTTGGAGGAAGCCAACTCCGAGGCTATGGCTGTGCTTTGCACGGGGACCAAGGTGGCTCCGGGGTGGCGGGATTTCAACCAGTCACCATGGTGCTTGATTTGGGTGAAGTGGGAGTAAACCGTCTTCACTTTCGATCCCTTGCGTCCGAGCAGGGCGATGCGAATATTCAGCGATAATTCCTCATGGATAAAAATCGAGCCGGCATGGCGGATGAAGAGGTCAATTGTATCTGGCACCGTCCCACCGGAGGAATTCTCGACCGGCACAAGGCCCATTGGTGAAGCTCCGGAGAGCACGGCGTCGAAAACGGCGTCAATCGTTGGACAGGACAAAAGCTCCGACTTCTTGCCAAAACGCTGCCTAGCAAGAATTCCAGAAAACGTGCCCTCGGGGCCAAGATAGGCGACTTTGCTCATGTTCGTACAAAGACATACCAAACTTTCAGCTTCGCGCAAACCTGCATCTTGCTTTTGCCGAATTTGAAAAAAAGGCTTTTGCGCGCGCAAGGGGTGGCATTAGCTGGCGGCATGAAATTGACGCCCTTGCGCATCCGAAATCGAATGATCCTTGTTCCGCTGGCGCTACTTCTCTCCGGGTGCATCAACCCGCTCGGTCGCGATACTACTGGGCCTGAGCCGCGACCGCCGCGATCGAAGCCTCAGCCATCCCGAAATTTCGCCTGGGGCATTTCCACGGCGAGTTATCAATACGAAGATCCCGCCGTGAAGCCTGGGGATGCGGATTATTTTTCGACGGATTGGGACATCCTCATTTCGCAGCATGGGGCGCCGGAAAAGGGGAATGCACTCTACTCGTGGACGCATTTCGATAAGGACATCGCCGCTCTCAAAAAAATCGGCGTCACCCATTATCGCTTCAGCATCGAGTGGGCTCGCATCGAGCCTCGCAAGGGCGAGTTCAACGAAGAAGCCATCCGTCGCTATGTCGGCATGGCTAGGCGCTTGAAAGAAGCTGGCATCGAGCCCGTTATTTGCCTCTGGCATTTCACTTTTCCAGCCTGGCTCTATGATAAAAAGAACCCCAAGGCGTCGAATTGGCTGCATCCCGAGGCCCGCTCGAGATGGTTGTCCTATCTGGACAAGGTTCTTCCTGCTCTGGCTCCGCACGTGAATTATTTTGCCCCGCAGAATGAGCCGAACGGTCAGATCACGACTGCCTACATTGCTGCCCAGTGGCCGCCGATGATGGCTCTCGCTTTTGGGACTTATTGGAAAGCGATTGATGCTAGTACGGGAATGTTCCGCGATGCCGCGGTGCGCATCAAAAAAATCAAACCCACGGCCAAGGTTCTTGCCATAGAAGCGTTGCCTTGGTGGGAAGGATCTCCGCTCGATCCAGGTGGAATTTTTTACACCACGATGATTCATGGCAATATCGACCACCTCGATCGCGTTTATGACGTCTGCGATATTCTCGGGATCAACTACTATTACTCCCAGCATGCCAGTCCCACCTCCCTTATCGCCGAGGCGTGGCGGCGCGGGCACAACTACTCCATGATGGGGTGGTATATTGATCCGAACGGCCTCTACAAAGAAATCTGCAGAGTCGGCAATCGCTATGGAAAGCCAATGATGGTGACCGAAAATGGTATCGCGACAAGAAATGACGCCAAGCGCGTGAGCTACATCCGGGATCACCTCGCCGCCATCGGACACGCTATCCGCGACGGTTACGATGTGAGGGGTTATTTTAGTTGGTCCCTTGCTGACAATTACGAGTGGCACTACGGATACAAGGCCCTTTTCGGTCTCGCAAAGATGAATCCCGAGACCTACGAGAGAGAGCTAAAACCCTCCGCGTATTTCTACCGCGATACCATCCGTGCGAACGCCAAGGTTTCGGCATTGGAGGCAATCAAACCAACGCCAGCGAAATAAATCATGAAAAAGAACTGTGCAATCTACCCCGGCAGCTTCGACCCCGTCCACCGCGGACACGTTGATATCATTACACGTTCAACGCAGATTTTTTCATCGGTTATCGTCGCTGTGGCGGCGAGCAAGTCGAAGGCACCGATGTTCAGTGTGGAAAACCGGATCGCCATGCTTCGCGAAAGTCTGGGCGACAATCCTGCGGTAGAAATCATTTCCTTGGATGGACTGCTTGTCGATTTTGCGCGTCAGCAAAATGTCTTTACGATCATTCGCGGACTTCGTGCCGTCTCGGATTTTGAATTCGAGTTCCAGATGGCGTTGATGAACCGCAAGCTTGAGCCAAGGCTCGAAACCATCTTCCTCACCTCCAAAGAAGATTACACCTATATCAGTTCCCGTATTATCAAAGAGGTGGCGATCTTGGGGGGAGACGTGAGCCATTTTGTTCCGCCGCCCGCTTTGGAGTCTTTACTTAAGGCCGTTCCCAAATCGTCAAAGTAAATCACCGTTCGCGGGAACTGCGTCAACTTCGGGCAAACTAAAAATGTGAGTCCGCAGTTGCCATGGTCCGCGAAGCTTGCTAGAACCACCCTCACCTTTATGGCATACATCGTCAAACGTCCGCGCCTCACTTTCGCTGAGAGGATTTATTTGCCCACGATTCTGGCTGGCCTGATGATCACGCTGAGGCACATCTTGAGCGGTCTATTCGGCAAGACGCGCGTGACGATGCAATATCCCGAGCAGAAATGGGACGCCCAATTACCCGAATGGTATCGCGGTGCGCCGACGCTGGTCACCGACGAGTGGGGACGCGACCGCTGCGTGGCTTGCCAATTGTGTGAGTTTATCTGCCCGCCCCGCGCGATCACCATCAAGCCGATGGAAATCCCGGCAGAGGACAAGTGGAGCAAAGTCGAAAAACGCCCTGAGGCATTCGATATTGATATGATCCGCTGCATTTATTGCGGTCTCTGTGAGGAGGTCTGCCCGGAACAAGCCATCTACCTTCGCAAGGACTACTCGATTACCGGACTCACTCGTGAGGAAATGGTACACGACCTTCCCAAACTTCGTGAACTTGGCGGCGTGAAGACCGGCCTTGTGAACAAGTGGAACGAAAAAAAGTAGAACAAATCTCAACTCGCTGCTAAAAAGCCCGACTTAACACACCCATGCAACTCGTCCTCTTTTGGATTTTCTCGCTGCTGATGCTCCTCACCGCCATGGGGGTTGTTTTCTTCCGGAATCCGGTTTCCTCGGCCATGAGCTTGGTCTTGTCCTTCATCGCCCTAGCGGCGGTTTTTGTCACTTTGGACGCCTTTTTTATCGCCGTGGTGCAAGTGCTGGTCTATGCGGGTGCGGTGATGGTGCTGTTCCTCTTTATCATCATGTTGCTCGATCTGCGTGAAGAAAAGCGCCGTCGTGTGCGACTATCCGCTTGGCTCGGTGGCGGTTTGGTGGTCGGTGGATTCATTTCTGC
>CAMBAQ010000067.1 GCA_945863785.1 Chthoniobacter flavus | reverse complement strand
CCAGCACTCTTCGTAACCAAGCCCGTTCTCTCTCACCCTTTGGCGAATGATATTGAGCAGGTGGGCTTCAATCTTTTCCGGAATTTCAATCTTCCCTTTCAGATGATCGGCGTCCTTCTTCTTGTGGCGACCGTCGGTGTCGTTCTGCTGAGCAAAAAGGAGTTAAAGTGATGAAAGAAATCTCTTTTAATCTTCCTTTTAGGGAGGACAGTCTCGCATTTCTATTCGTATAACCATGCCAACCCTAGCGCACTATTTGATTGTCAGCGGTCTCCTCTTTGCCCTCGGCATGGCGGGGGTATTGCTCCGTCGCAACCTGCTTATTATTTTCATGGGTCTGGAGTTGATGCTCAATGCGGCCAACCTCTCCTTGGTGGCCTTTTCCCGATTTAACCTAGGGCCTGACGGCATGCCGAATTACAACGCCCAAGTCTTCGTGTTTTTCATTATCACCGTGGCCGCAGCCGAGGTGGCGGTGGGACTGGCTATTATCGTCGCGCTTTATCGCGCTAAACAAACCACCCACGTTGAAGATCTCAACACGCTAAAGTTTTGATGAGTACGCAAATCGCGCCCTGGATTATCCTTTTCACCCCGCTGGCAGCCGCCGCCCTCATTCTTTTGTTGGGCCGCTTTTCCAAAAGCCTCAGTGCCGCCTTGGCACTGGCTTCGGCTTTCACGGGATGTGCTCTAAGTTGGTGGCTTTTCAAACAGCCTGATGCGGCGCAACAATTTTCACTTAACTGGCTGAGTTTTGGGCCGGATTTCACGGTTTCCATCAGCTTCACCATCGACAAGCTCAGTAAAGTCATGCTCTTGGTGGTCACTTCCATCTCGGCGCTGGTTTTCACCTATTCTCTTGGGTATATGAGGGAGGAGGAAGGCTACTCTCGCTTCTTTGGCGGCCTGTCCTTGTTTCTCTTCTCGATGCTGGGGATCGTCTTGGCGAGCAACTTTGTGATGATGTTTATGTTTTGGGAGCTTGTGGGCGTGAGTTCCTACATCCTCATCGGTCACTACTACTCGAAAGACTCGGCAGCAGATGCGGGCAAGCAGGCTTTCATTGTCAATCGCATCGGAGATTTTGGATTCATGCTGGGGATTTTGTTATTCTGGTTTGCCACGGGTACCATTGTTTTCCAAGAGATTGTTGAGCAAGTGCCGAACCTCACGATTGCCCCCATTTTTCTGACTGTCGCCTGCGTCCTCGTTTTCATGGGAACGGTTGGCAAGTCTGCTCAAATGCCGTTGCATGTTTGGTTACCCAATTCGATGGAGGGCCCGACGCCAGTTTCCTCACTTTTACACGCCGCAACCATGGTGGCTGCGGGTGTTTACATGCTGGCCCGCATCTTTCCTATCCTCGAAGTCGTGCCTGACGCCCGCGAGATTATCGCCTGGGTGGGCGGCATCACCTGCTTTGCAGCGGCCCTCATGGCTACCCAGCAGAGTGACATCAAGCGCATTCTGGCCTACTCCACGATTTCCCAACTCGGATACATGGTGCTCGGTATTGCGGTGGCTCCGACTTCGGACGTGGCCATGTTTCATCTCTTCACTCACGCTTGTTTCAAGTGCCTCCTGTTCCTCGCAGCGGGTTCGGTGATGATTGCTATGCATCACGAGGTGGAGATGTGGCACATGGGTGGACTTCGCAAAAAGCTTCCCTTCACGATGCTGTGTTTCTTTCTCGGTATGTTGGCCCTTTCTGGGTGTCCGTTCACAAGCGGATACTACAGCAAGGATCTGATTATCGAATGGGCAGTCGTGAAAATTCCGTTCCTTGGCTGGATGGTTGCCGGCGCGGCTGGACTCACGGCGTTCTACATTTTTAGAGAGTTCTTCGTTATTTTCTTCGGGAAGGCCCGTAGTGAACACGCGGAGCATGCGAAAGAACAACCTTTTGTGATGATTGTTCCGATGCTCATCCTCGGTGTTTTTGCAATTACGGCTGGGTGGCCCTCAATTCAAAAAAACTTCTTCACCTTGGAATATCCGGAGCACGTTCCTCATAGTCTCCACACCTTCCTCACCGCCATGTTCTTTGGTGGAGTTGGTTTGGCAGCATTGCTTTACTTTAAGGCAGCGAAAGATCCAATCTCAATTCCGCTCTTTGCCAACCGCTTTTATATCGATGATTTCTACTACTGGATGGTCAATAAGATCCAAGGTGGTGGCGCCGCTATTCTTTCTTGGGCGGATCGCTGGGTCGTTGACATGCTGGTGGTTCAAGTTCCTAGCAAGCTCACTTGGGCTGGTGGATTCGCCCTCCGGTTCCTTCAATTCGGCAACATTCAAGCCTACGCCTTCATGTTTGGTGCCGGTGTGGTCGGTCTTCTTTACATTCTACTTTCAAAATGAGTTCACTGAGCCCGCTTCTCTTTCTCATCCTAGTGCCGATTTTTTCGGCGTTGCTGATCATGATCGGGGCCAATCCCCGTTCGACGTCCATACTGGGATCCGCTGTTAACCTGTTATTTCTGCTGGCGCTCGTTGTTTTTTATCGTCCGATGGAGATCGGATACCAGTTTGTGTCGAGCTTCCCAGTCGTGCCTCATCTTGGGATCAGTTTCACACTCGGCGCGGACGGACTCAGCTTGGTGATGCTTTTTCTGTCGACGGTCGTGACTCTTGCAGCCGTTTGCGTGGCTAAGACACCGGAAAACAATCCGCGCTGGTATTATGTGAGCCTGCTCCTGATTTCCTCTGGCGTTATTGGTGCATTCGCTTCTGTGGATGTGTTCTTTTTCTACATGTTCCATGAGTTAGCCCTCATTCCGACATTCCTTCTCATTGGAATCTGGGGATCGGGAGACCGCCAAGCGGCGGCTTGGAAGGCCACCGTTTACCTCGCCACGGGAAGCTTTATTCTTCTGCTCGGTATCATCGGTCTTTATCTGATTCAACCAGTCGAAACCCGTTCATTTGATCTCCGTGAAATGATCGCCAACGCCCAGTCGGGACTTATTCCTGATGCTCCGGGCGTTTATCTTCTCCTATTGTTGGGTTTTGGGATTCTTGTTTCGCTTTTCCCATTCCACACATGGGCCCCCCAAGCCTATGCTTGCGCACCAGCGCCAGCCTCCATGCTGCACGCGGGCGTGCTGAAAAAATTCGGTCTCTACGGCCTCATTCGCATTGTTGCCCCGATCCTGCCGGATTCGGTACAGCGGTTTGTGCCGCTGCTTTTGGTTTTGTTGATCGGAAACATCCTCTACGTGGGCTACATCACTATTGCTCAGAAAAAGCTCGACTGGATGCTCGGTTACTCAAGCGTCATGCACATGGGCTACATTTTCCTAGGGTTCGCCGCTTTAAACCAACTCAGCATGACTGGTGCCTCGCTGATGTTGTTGAGCCACGGACTCACGATCGCGGTCCTTTTTGCACTTTGCGGGGAAATTCGGGAACGCACGGGAACGCTCGACTTTTCGGAGTTGGGTGGCATCGCCCGCATTTGTCCTAAACTGGGACTCTCATTTGGCTTTGCAGCCATGGCGTCAGTCGGTCTTCCTGGTTTTGTGGGCTTCGCCGGCGAGTTGCTTGTTTTCTTTGGCGCGTTCGGTTCCGGTGAGCCAAAAATCGGTATCATCGATGGGAAAGAAGTCTTTGGATTTAACATGTATCAGATCGCAACAACGTGTGCTGTCTGGGGTATCGTTATTTCTGCCATCTATATGCTCCGCGCTTATCGCCGAATTTTTATGGGCCCGCTCCCAGAGCGGTGGTCTAGATTACCGGATCTTTCCGGATTTTCCCGCGCAGCCATTATTCTTCTTATCGCCGTGATGCTCATTCTCGGCTTCTTCCCTCAAATTCTTGTGAACCTAGCCACTCCTGCCTTGCTCGTCCCATGATTTCGCCCATCGTTCTGGAAGTTTGTGTTGTCTGCTTGGGCATTTTTCTGCTCATGGCGGAATCCTTCAGTGTCAAATCGAATAAAGTCGTACTCGCTCACGGAGCGATTTTCGGTCTGATCAGTGTTTTTATTCTCAGCTTCTTCATTGAGTCTAACCCCGCGCAGATGCAGTCCTCTGGATTTTATGTGGTGGATGGGCTTTCGATGTTCTTCAAACGATTTGCTCTTCTTTCAACGATCATTACCCTGATCCTTGCTATTGATTACCTGCCAATTGTTCAGAGGCTTGTCCCGAGTGAGAAGCCAGGAGCAGGAACTGGTGAATTTTTTGTTCTTCCGGTTTTCACCTGTGCCGGACTCATGTGGATGGCATCAGCTGCCGATTTCATCGTGATTTTCTGTGCGCTCGAGTTGGTGACGATTTCGCTCTACATTCAAGTGGCCTACATGCGCCGCAGTCTGGCCAGCTTGGAAGCAGGGACAAAGTTTCTGATCCTCGGGGCGCTTTCGACCGGCTTTTTTGTGTATGGCATCACTTGGATCTTTGGAATGACTGGTCAAACCGGTCTTGCTGAGATTCAGCGCAATCTGGCGATCAATACCGAAGCCAACCAGATGGCTATCCTGTTCGGATTGGGAATGGTGCTAGTTGCACTCGGTTTCAAAATTGCAGCAGCCCCGTTCCAATTTTGGGTTCCTGATGTTTATCAAGGCGCGCCAACACCGATCACCGCGTATCTCGCAGTGGCTTCGAAAGCGGCTGGCTTTTTGATCCTCATCCGTGTGCTCGAGCCATTCTTCACGGTAGTGGCATTTCAACCGAAATTAATTCTCGTTCTGGCCCTCCTTTCAGGAATGACGCTCATCTACGGAAACTTAGCCGCCATCCCTCAAACCAATTTCAAACGTCTCCTTGGTTATTCAAGTATTGCTCATGCAGGCTACCTTCTAGCTGGTCTTGCTGCGGTGGGTGACGCCTTTGCCGGACGGGCCGTTGTTTTCTACCTTTGCGGATATTTTTTAATGACGTTCCTAGCGTTTCTTGTGCTGATCCCTGTCACCAAGGCTACCGGGGGTGATGACATATCTCACTTCAACGGCCTAGCTCGTCGCTCGCCCGCACTCGCTCTGGCGATGCTGATTGCAGCGGCTTCATTGGCCGGCGTTCCATTTACGGTCGGTTTTTTTGGTAAATTCTTTATCTTTGAGTCGATCATTAACCAGCATTTTTATGTTCTGGCCCTCATTGGCATCGTGACTGTGGCGAGCGGCTTTTACTACTACTTCAAAGTCATCCGAGCGATGTATTGGATGCCTCCCGCCGAAGATGCCGCGCCAATAAAAATCAGCTTCCTGTCTAAAATGGCGATGCTTGTTTGCGCTGTTTTGATCATCGTTCTAGGCTGCTACCCTCAATTGTTGATTAGGATCCTTCCTTAACCCGTTCTCTGCATGAACGAATTTTGGAATCAGTGGGAACCGCGTGAGCGAGCGACACTGTGCTTTATTTTTCAAGGCTCGGAAGTTCTCCTTATTCGCAAGAAGCGTGGGTTGGGAGCGGGCAAAATTAACGCTCCAGGTGGTCGGATTGAGCAGGGGGAATCTCCCGCTGATTGTGCTATCCGTGAGACGACGGAGGAAGTGGGGTTGACCCCCGTTGGCGTAAGCGAGCGAGGTCAATTGAACTTTCAGTTTGCAGACGGATATAGCCTGCACTGCACCGTCTTTACCGCTACGGAATACTCGGGTGATTTAGTGGAAACCGACGAAGCCCTGCCGATCTGGACGCCCCTAGACTCGATTCCGTACCATGAAATGTGGGCTGATGATATCCACTGGCTCCCCGGTATGCTCGCAGGCGCGCAATTCACGGGATTTTTTCACTTTGATGGCGAGGCGATGGTGTCCAACGAATTGGTTTGGCGCTAAGTGGGATAAAACCCTGAATTTAGCAGAATTGACCACAGAGAGCACAGAGAATCAGTTGTTTGCAATTCCATAAGGAGCCTTTTATTGTGCTGCATCAGAATGCCTTATGGAATTCCTGTGAATCCTTTTAATTGACTCACTACGCTCTCCCTTTGGGCTGCCTTTGGCAGTCTTTCTTCGCTGCGCTTCGGTTGCCCACCCTGGGCTACACGTTTGTCTCTCCCTTAGGATCAGTGCGCTATCACGCGGGTGTTCTACGCTGCGCTTCGGTTGCCCACCCTGGGCTACACGTTTGTCTCTCCCTTAGGATCAGTGCACTATCACGCGGGTGTTCTACGCTGCGCTTCGGTTGCCCATCCTGGGCTACACTATAGTCTTTCCCTTTCGTTATGCGCTATCGCGCGGGTGTTCTTCGCTACGCTTCGAATCTGCCATTCTGTCTAAAAATCCGTTTTGGGATAAAGTCTAGCGCCTCACCATTCCGATGGTGGCTTATTTCCCTGCGGATTCCAACTCGAGAGTGATCGTCGGGCGGTCGCAGACTTCCGAGGGACCAAAGTATTGAATCGAGCCAGGGAAGGCGAACTGGGTGGTCTTAGCCCAAGGGTCGCGATTTTTTTCGAGTTCCTTGAAAGCGGGGCCGTCTAGTTCGACAAGGGCTTTTTTGATAACGGGAACCATTTTGCCATGTCGGCGTTCCATATTCATCATGCGGGCCATGGGGATCCCTCCCGCTTGCCATTGAGCGGCTGGACGGGTGAGGTGGCGGACGGAGCAGATGTAGCCTGTGAGATTTTCGCGCAGAAGGAGCGCGGCCGTGAAGCCGAGGGTGTAGGTGTAATCCGCGTCGAAATTGGACGGTACCGCACAACGACCCTCGTAGCCGAAGTAGTGGGGTTGCGGCGAGAAGCTGGCTTTATAAGTGCCGGCCGATTTCATTTCTTTCAAGCGAACCTCGACGAGGTCGATGAGAAGTCGCTGAGTATCGATGCGGGCGACCTGCACGTTGCCGTGGGGATCGCGATCGAGAATGAGTTGGTTCGCAATGTCGTCTGGGAGGCTCTGATAAAGGGTCGCGGATGTAATCGAAAGATGTCCGGTGACGAATTGCCTCTTGCTCGAAAGAGAATCGAGTGCGTTGAAGGCGTCGCCGTGTTCAGCAAGAACCTCATTGAGTTCACTCATCAGCGCACCCATTTCGGGAACAAATTCAATGAGGCCTTCTGGAATCAAAACAGTGCCAAATTTTTCACCCTGAGAGGCGCGGTGACTCACGACGTCGGCAATCTGATCGACGATCTGTTTGAGGGTAAGTCCGCGCTCAGCCACTTCTTCAGAGATAAGCGTGATATTGGGGTGGGTTTGAAGTGCACATTCGAGGGCGATGTGAGAGGCGGAGCGGCCCATCAGCTTGATGAAGTGCCAGTATTTTCGAGCCGAAATGGCGTCCCTCTGGATGTTGCCAATCAGGTCGGAATAAACCTTGGAGGCTGTGTCAAAGCCGAAGCTCGTTTCGATATTGTCGCCCCTAAGGTCGCCATCGATCGTTTTAGGGACGCCCACCACGCAGAGTGGTGAACCCTGTTCACGAGCGAACTCTGCCAGCTTGCAGGCATTGGAGTTCGAGTCGTCTCCGCCGATGACGACAAGAGCGGTGAGGTTGCGGGCCTTCACGGTCTCCATCGCCTTAAGGAAGTCCTCTTTCGATTCCAGCTTCGTGCGGCCGGAGCCTATGATATCAAAGCCCCCCGTATTGCGGTAGCGGGAGATCGTGGCGGTATCCAATTCCATGCCTTTATTACTGATCAAGCCATCAGGCCCATTAGCGAAGCCGAAGAGAGAACTTTCCGAGTTGATGCTTTTGATGGCATCGAAGATGCCGGCGATGACGTTGTGTCCGCCAGGGGCTGGTCCGCCGGATAAAATCACGCCGGCCCGAATGGGTTTGGCCTCAACGCTAGCGGTTCCCTTTGTGAAGATGACTTCAGGAAGGTCAAAGGTGTGGGGGAAAAGGTCGCGGATCTGGGTGTCGCTCGAAGCGGGCATCGGGGTTTTCTCGGCCAGCGAGGTGGCACGTAGAGAGTCTGGCAATTTGGGTTGGTATGCGGAACGGGCTTTTTCGAGGGCGGTTTGTTGATTCATGATTTTAGAAAAAGGATGAGCTGCGGAGTCGTTAATTTTTAGCCTGCCTGACTTTCATGGCAAGGTCAGGATTTTCTTATCGATTACTGGCTTTGCAGATACGAAAGCAACGGATACAAAAAAAGAATGAAGATCGAAAAAACGGAAACGAATGGCGTTTCCACCCTCAAACTCATTGGTGAGTTGGATCTCCATGCGGTGCCTGAACTGCGTGCCCAATTTCTCGCCTTTGCCTCAGCTAAAACCCCCGTGTTGCTGGTAGATTTTTCAGATACGACCTACATCGATTCCAGCGGCTTGGCCGTGCTCATCGAGTATTTTAAGGAAAGCGCCACATTTGGCGGGAAGTTTGGACTCTTCGGCCTACAGAAAAAAGTTTTAGCGGTGTTCCAGTTGGTGCGGTTGGATAGGTTTTTTTCGATTGGCGATGATGCTCCTGACGTGCTGGCGCGACTCGGATGCTGACACGATGAGCGACGTGATCGAAGTTGACGTTACCCTCGCTACCAATCCCTACCGAGTCGTTGTCGGTTCTGCGCTTTTGACGCAGGCGGGAGCTAGGATTCGCGCTGTTTCCAAGGCATCCCGCTGCGCTTTGGTGACGGATTCCATCGTCGGTCCGCTTTATGCAGACACTGTTCGCCGCGCATTAGAGGAGGCCGGCTTCGAGGTTGTTATTGTGACAGTGCCATCTGGGGAATCCTCCAAATCTCTTACCCAAGTCGCCTTCGTCTGCGATGCGATGATTGAGGCAGGCCTAGACCGCTCGGCCTTGCTTGTGGCATTGGGCGGTGGCGTGATTGGTGACTTGGCTGGTTTCGTCGCCGCCACTTATTACCGGGGCATCCCGTTCGTGCAGATCCCGACCACCATCGTGGCACAAGTGGACAGCTCGATCGGCGGAAAGACGGGGGTCAACGCCGCAGGTGGAAAAAATCTCCTTGGAGCGTTTCATCAACCGATTCTCGTTCTCGCAGATGTTTCCACCTTAAAGACGCTCCCAGCACGGGAATTCAATGAGGGCTTTGCGGAGGTCATCAAGCACGCTGCTATCCGCGATCCCGGGATGCTCGATCACCTTGATGACTTGCATCTACTCATTGCTCGGAATGTGGCCATCAAGGCGGCCATTGTCACCGAAGATGAATTCGAAACTAAGGGAGTGCGTGCGCTCCTCAATTTCGGGCACACCATCGGCCATGGGGTCGAGGCTGCTGCTGGCTATGGTCGCTTCCTGCATGGGGAGGCGATCAGTCTCGGACTTGTGGCCGCATGTCGCCTCTCCGTTCAAAAAGCAGGGCTCCCGTCCGCTGATGCTGATCGTCTTATTTCGATGCTCGACCGCTATCGTTTGCCCCTGCAGTTGCCAGCGGATATTTCCACGGACGACATTCTTCAGGCTCTTCGCAAAGATAAGAAATTCCATGCCGGTGCGGTGCGTTTTGTTTTGTTGAGGAGTTTGGGCGAGGCTTATGTGTCCAACGAGGTCACGGAGGCTGATCTGGTGAATGCGATTGAGGGGCTTCGCTGACGTCAATTTCTTGCGCTCAATCCCGCGAAGCTGTCATAAATGGATTTAGTATGATTCAG
>CAMBAQ010000066.1 GCA_945863785.1 Chthoniobacter flavus | reverse complement strand
AACAAAACCTAAGCCTCTTCTGGCTTGATCGTTTCTCGGTCTGGAAGCTATATTTAAGGAATCCATGTGGTCTCACCCCCGCGATTATAACGTAATCCTAAACGACTCCACGCTGTGAACTGGGTCACGATCATTTGGTCCATGGTGGCATCCGCCTCCCTCACGTTGGCCGCCATCCATGGGTTTGTCTGGTATAGGCAACGCAGCGCACTCGCGAGCCTGATGTTCTGCCTGATGGCAACGGCTACCGCTGGGATGGCGGCTTGTGAGCTTTGGATGATGAGCGTCCAAACCACACACGAGTACAATCATGCCCTTCAGTGCTTCAATGTTCTACGCTGGATGATCACGCTCTCGATGGTCGGATTTGTTCACTATTATCTGGGCACCGGGCGCAAGTGGTTGGCTCTCTCCGTTTGCGGATTGAGAACCGTCGGCCTCCTCTTGAATTTCACCTTAACTCCGAACATCTACTACTCCTCGATTACCGAGTTGAGGAAGATCATGTTTCTAGGAAAATCAGTAACCATAGTGGAAGGCACCCCCAATCCACTCATGCTCGTGGGACAACTTAGCCTGATTTTGCTGGCTGTGTATTTGGTGGATGCGACGTTGAGTGGTCACAGAATCGGCATCCATCGATCCCTCATCGTGGGCACAAGCATGCTGGTTTTTGTGATGGCTCTCTCGGTCCAAACGATGATTGTTCTGTGGGGGGACGTGGATTCTCCGATCGTCGCGAGCCTTTTTTTCATGGGAATCGTCGCAACTATGGGACTGGAACTCAGTAATGACATGGTTCGCGCCGCCATATTAGCCAGCAATCTTCAAAACCGGGAATACGAACTCCACCGCGAACGTCAACTGACCGATGCCATTTTCGAGAGCGCTCCGGGCATGCTCTACCTCCACGCGAGGGAAGGCCAAATCGTACGATGGAATTCCCAACACGAAAAAATCACCGGCTACTCGAATGAGGAAACAAAACGCATGAAGGCCGAGGATCTTTTCCGTCAGCAGGATCTCCCCAAACTGAATCGAAGCTGGGATCGTGCGTTTTCCAAGGGCAGCGACGAGGTCGTGGTCGATCTGATCCGAAAGGACGGACAGTCCATTCGTCATCTTTTCTCGATGGTGCGTGTAGAGGTTCGAGGAAAACCCCACTTAGTCGGCATCGGGATTGATTTGAGTTCCCAGCGAGCATTGGCCATTGAAACGGCCCAGCACAATGAGGAAATGGCCCAACTCGCCCAAATGGCCTCAATGAGCGAGCTATCCAGTTCCATCGCCCACGAACTCAACCAACCGCTCACGATCATCCTCAGCAACGCCCAAGCCGCACAGCGCCTACTTTCCCAAAAGGAACCAGACATAAAAGAACTTCGAGAAATCCTTGACGACATCGTCAGCGCCGACATCCGAGCTGCTGATGTTATCAAAAAACTGCGCGCAATTTTGAGTCGCGGTGAGCCCGCTCTCGAGCAGGTGGAGCCACTGGATTTATTTGATAAAGCTCTTTCTCTCGCGCAAGCGGATGTGGATGCCTACGGAGTCTTCATTAGCAAAAAAATAGCCTCCAACCTACCGAAACTATATGCTGATCGCATTCCAGTAGAACAGGTTCTGCTTAACCTTATTAAAAATGCCTGCGATGCAATGGAGGGCACTGATGCCCCCTCTCGGCATTTGTCACTTTCCTGTAAAGAGGACAAGGGATTTATTCAATTCTCCGTGCAGGATACCGGATGTGGATTGCCAGAAGAAGTCGAACGCATTTTTGATGCTTTTCATTCCACTAAGCCCAATGGCCTGGGGCTGGGTCTAGCCATATCACGAACGATTATCCGAGCACACGGTGGGCATCTTTGGGCTGAGTCGGCCAAAGACCGTGGCTCCATATTTCACTTCAACCTTCCCTTAGACGCTTCCAACTCATGACCCCTAAACAAAAAGTTTATCTCGTTGATGACGAACCAGCACTCCTCCGAGCACTTTCGCGCCTTCTCCGCGCTGAAGGATTTGAGGTGACCCCCTTCGGAAGTGCCGCCGACTTTCTCACTGCATACGAGCCCAATACCCCCGCCTGCATCGTGCTTGATGTCTCGATGCCCATGATGACCGGAATTGAGCTACAGCAACATCTCCTCGACGCCACGTCTAACCTCGCAATCATCTTCCTCACTGCAAACGGAGACATCCCCATGAGCGTTCGTGCAATCAAGGCCGGAGCTGTCGATTTCTTAACAAAACCCGTAAAAGACTCTGAACTTATTGGCGCCATTAAACTTGGAATCAAAAGAACAAACGAAAAACAATCAACCCAGAATGAAATAACGTCCCTCAAAAACCGGCTTAGACTTTTAACATTAAGAGAACAGGAAGTTTTTCTTCACGTCGCATCAGGAGAACCCAACAAGCAAATCGCTTCCGCCCTAGGGATCACAGAGCAAACAGTCAAAGTCCATCGCGGTCGAGTGATGCACAAAATGGGAGTCGAGTCTCTAGCGCAATTAGTTCTCATAGCGGAGCGCCTCGGACTTCTTGTTAAAAATAATTAAATCATACAACTAAAGTGCAATGGACTTATTTGATAAAAAATTGCATAAATTCGGCTTAACTGCCCCCAACCATTTACTGAAATTAAAAAAGAAACTTTCTATGGGTTTTTCGCATCATGAAATTCAAAAAAAACAAGCAAAATAGTTAGCTCAAAAAACGTGCTCAACCCCCATTATCTTTTATTTTTTTTCTGATTCGGAAGAATGCTCAAACCAGTTAAATTGCTGATTTGTTGCTTGGCTTTGCTTGTTTATTTAAGCCTGCATCATGCCTCCGCTCAAACCGTACTCACTGTTCGTGAGGCGGAGTTCCGCTCCCGTTGGACCGGACCCCAGGAAGATCGTGCAGACAAACCCCAGTATTTCGAACCCGATGGAGGCCTCACCGAAAAGGAGGCAGGCGAGTCTGCACCTGGCCAGACCTTGGCAACGCTCTCAGAAAACATGGATCGCCTCGCGGATAATTTCCGCCGCCGCCTTCACTTCGGCCCGCTCGAATTATCCCTCGGCGTCAATAGCGGCTGGGAGTATTCCTCTCAATCTTCGACAGGAGAAACCTCCAATTCCGCCGACCGATCCAGCTTTTTTTCTTCTCCCACTCTCGCGATCCGCTACGAGCGTGAAATCGGACCTTGGAGCGTAGCCGCTCGCTTCGCCTCCGGTTACACTTATTATTTTAATCAGGACTACACCGCCGCAGGACAAGGGGGCCAACGCAACCCGCTCTCCATGACGACGGGTATCGACATTGGCTACAACTCCACACGCCTTACGCTCAGTCTCTCCGCCAGCGCGTCCACGGGCAGCGGCTACGACATCATCACCGGATCAAACAACTGGCAGACCTCGGCCTCAACATCCCTCTCCGCACGTTACATCATCACCGACTCCATCAGCACTGGAGCGGCGGCCTCGATCTTCTACTCAAAAATCTCCGATGCGCAGGTGGCCACCGGCCAGACAGCTCAACCGAACAGCAACACCCTCAATGTCGGAGTGAGTACATTTGTCGACTACCTGTTAACTCCAAAAACAAATCTGAGATTCATTCTTAGCGCTGGAGAGGATCTGCAAACACTCCAAAACGGCGCGGATGAAGGCCGCCGCTTTGCCGACTCCATGCTCATGGTGACCTACCAGATCGCACCAAAATTTTCTGTAGATGCCGGTGGTGGCGTGGGCTATGTGGCAGACCAAGATATCGCCAATCCGGAATCCGTCGGCTTTCGTCCCGTTTATAATCTCGGGATCAGTTACACTCCAACGGAGAAGACCTATTTCAAAACCAGCTACAGCTTCCAGGGAACAGACATTCGGCCGAACTTCAGCCTTGTGGCAGGATGGAACGCCCGCCAGAAGACCCGTCTGTCCCTCTCTGTTTACCAGAACCAAGGATTCTCCAACCTCTCTACGGATCAATACAATGTCACCCGCGGCGTTCTGGCCACTATCTCCCAAACCCTCATCAAGGGTATCAGTCTCTCCCTCTCCGGAGGTTATGAGCAATCCCAGTATGTCGCCCTCTCCAGTACGGAGAACACAACCGCTACCGAAGGACCGCCAGATTACTTCCTGACCAGCGCTACACTCAGTTGGCGCCTCCGCGAGTGGGCTTCCTGGCAGAGCACCATGATGCTGACTTCGGGCCAAGGCAATAGCCCCAGCAACGATCTCCAAACGCGTTTCAACACCAGCTTGAATTTGACCTTCTAGAACGCCAACGTTGCGCGGAGCACCCCGTTTTAGTGAGGGGTTGGTGTAAATTGTCATAGGTGAATACCACGATAACTCCACCACCAACAACAAGTGACTCTCGCTCCAACGCTTACAATGATAAAACTAAGCTACCCTATCTCGGCGCCTCCAAAAATAAGCCGTTTTTCTTGCCTACAGATGTGAGTCGAATTGCATTTTCAACTCCATTGTTGTAAATTCCAACATGTGGGCACCTTCAGGCGGACCGAAGATTTTTGACCTAGGCAGCCATATAGGGCAACTTGGATGCACAGGCGCGCACGTCGTCGATGCCTTCCAATAGATCTGCAATGGCGTCCCACTTGCCGGTCACCAAGGCCTCTTGGGCGTGGGGCGGCAGAGTGGCTGGGAAATCCATATCGGCGATGCTGAGCTTGCCCTCTAGGAGATCCAAGGTGATCAAGGCTTCTGGATCACTTTCGATGATTTGAGCAAGCGCGCGAATGTCTTGTCCGCTCATGACAGCGCAGGGCATTCCTAGCGTGATGGAGTTTCCGAAAAAAATTTCAGCGAAGCTCTCGGCGATGACGGCACGAATGCCGAAGCGGTAGAGTGATTGCGGCGCGTGTTCGCGTGAGCTGCCACAACCGAAGTTGGAGCCAGAAAAAAGAATACTGGCACCGGTGAATCGGGCATCATCGAGCGGGTGGGTTTGCCCCTCCGCTTTTGCTGCTGCACGGGCGTCAAAGAATGCAAACTCACCTAGACCGTCAAAGGTGATGCATTTCATGAAGCGGGCAGGAATGACGCGATCGGTATCAAGATCATCGCCGGGAACGTAAACGCCACGGCCGCTGGTTTGGGTGATTTTTTCGAGAGCCATTTTATTTTTCGGATTGAGAAAGGAGTGAGTGTGAAATGAGGACGTTATTTGATGTCGAAGATCTCTCGGGCATCGGAGATTTCGCCCGTGATGGCGGCCGCAGCGACCATGAGGGGCGACATGAGGACGGTGCGTCCGGTCGGGCTTCCCTGACGGCCCTTGAAGTTGCGATTGCTGGAGCTGGCGCAAAGTTGATCACCGACGAGTTTGTCGGGGTTCATGCCGAGGCACATCGAACAACCCGCTCCGCGCCATTCAAAACCGGCTTCGCGGTAAATCTCCGCGAGTCCCATGCTTTCAGCGAGGCTGGCCACGCTCTGAGAGCCTGGGACTACAATCGCTTTGACGCTGCTGCTGACTTTGCGGCCCTTGATGTAGCGCGCCACTTCTTGCAAGTCGCTCAAGCGGCCATTCGTGCAGCTACCGAGGAAGGCCACTTGGACCTTGGTGCCCTTGATGGGTTTGCCTGCGGTGAGTTGCATGTGCGCGTAGGCTTCCTCTGCTGTGGCACGGTCTTTTTCCGGGACATCGGAAGCGAGCGGCACGTTCTCGTTAATGAATATCGCCTGACCGGGATTGATGCCCCATGTGACGGTCGGAGAAATATCCGCCGCATCATAAGTGACAACATCATCGTAAACGGCATCTGGGTCAGATGCGGTGGACTTCCATCGAGCCACGGCGGCATCCCAATCCGCGCCCTTAGGCGCATAATTGCGGCCACGGAGATACTCAAATGTCGTATTGTCGGGATTCACGTATCCCACACGGGCCCCACCCTCGATGGACATGTTACAAACCGTCATGCGTTCCTCTTGGGTGAACGCGTCAAATGTGGTGCCGCCGTATTCGTAAGCGTAGCCGAGCCCGCCGTTGACTCCGAGGTTACGAATGATGTGAAGGATCACGTCCTTCGCATAAACACCAGGGCTCAACTTGCCATTCACATTGATGCGACGGACCTTAGGTTTGCGGATTGCCATCGTCTGCGTGGCGAGCACGTCACGGACTTGGCTGGTTCCGATGCCGAAAGCGATAGCACCGAAGGCGCCGTGCGTTGATGTGTGGGAGTCGCCGCAGGCAATCGTTGTGCCCGGTTGAGTGATACCCTGCTCAGGTCCGACGATGTGAACGATACCTTGTTGACCGCTCGGAAGGTCGAAGAACTTAATCCCGTGGTCGTCGCAATTTTTACGAAGGGCCTTGATCATGGCATCCGCGAGATTATCGCTGAATGGCTCCTGGCGCTCATCGGTCGGAACGATGTGATCCACGGTTGCAAAGGTGCGGGAAGGGTAAAGAACCTTAAGACCCAGATCCTTCAGCATACCGAATGCCTGTGGACTGGTGACCTCGTGAATGAGGTGCGTGCCGATTAAAAGCTGCGTGGATCCATTGGGCAGGGTGCGGACGGCGTGGGCCGCCCAGACTTTATCAAGTAGGGTCTGACTCATAATAGTGCGCTGAATACTATCCATGGGACGATCGCATGCAAGCCACGATGCAGGCACCTGCCCCCAAACCTTCAAAAAACCGATCTATCCCGAAGCGAAAAGATTTACCACTCTTTAGCGGGAACGACTTTTTTGCGACGGCGTTGGGCTTCCGCAAGGAATTCCATTTGCGCGTCGAAACGTTCCTCCCCCGGCGCCAGATCCCGCAAACGATAAACTCCGTCGGGTTGCATCACCTGCGACTTCACGTTGTCTTTCCAGAACCAAGATAAAATCTCGTCCACATGACGGATCATGCCCAGAGCCGTGAGGGGAAACACCGTTTCCACACGACGGAAAAGATTCCGAGGCATCCAATCCGAACTCCCGAGATAGATGCGGACGTCCCCACCGTTTTCAAAGCGAAAGATGCGACTGTGCTCAAGGAAGCGCCCAACAAGGCTTCGCACCTCAATATTCTCACTCACTCCGGGGATGCCAACCCGCACGGCGCACATACCGCGAACGAGCAAACGAATCGGGACACCGGCGACGGAAGCGCGGTAGAGAGCTTCGATGATCCCCTCCTCCACGAGTGAGTTGACCTTGGCGTAAATGCCACAAGGTCGACCTGCCATCGCGTGGCCGATTTCGTTTTCGATCAGTTCGTGAAACCCCTCGCAGAGCCTCCATGGGGCAACCATCAACTCTTTCATCTCGGGAAAACGCGACACGCCGGTGAGACAATTAAATGTCTCCGCCAACTCGCTTGTCAGTGCCTCACGGCACGTGAGGAGGCTCAAGTCGGTGTAGATTTTTGCTGTCGAGGGATGGTAGTTGCCAGTGCCCATGTGAGCGTAACGACGAATGCGCTCGCCCTCACTGCGAATGATGAGCATCGCCTTAGCGTGAGTTTTTAAGCCTGTGACACCATAAACAACATCCACCCCAGCCTCGCGCATCATGCGGGCCCATTGGATATTCGCTGCCTCGTCAAAGCGGGCCTTCAGTTCAATGACGGCTGTGACCTGCTTACCATTTCGAGCAGCGGCAATGAGGGCTTGAACGATCGGGGAATCTGAACTCGTGCGGTAGAGCGTTTGCTTGATCGCCAAGACGTGGGGATCCTCTGAAGCTTGAACGAGAAAATCCACCACCGTCTGAAAGCTGTCATAAGGATGATGAAGCAGAATGTCGCCCTTGCGAATGTGATAAAATAAATCGGACTCGGTATCGAGCGAGACAACAGAGCAAGGAGTGAAGCGCTTGTAGCGCAGGTCTGGACGGTCGAGCTGCATCGCCAGAGGCATGAGGCGGGAGAGATTCAGAGGACCATCAATGCGGGAAACATCCTCTTCCTCTAGATTGAAAATATCCAAGAGACGCTTGAGCACACGATCAGGGCAATCGTGCTTCACCTCAAGGCGAACAGCCGCACCCCGCTTGACTTTACGGAGCTCCTCTTCAATCGCATGAAGGAGATTGCTGGCCTCTTCCTCGTCCACGTAGAGATTACTATTGCGGGTAACGCGAAAAAGATGAGCCCCCTTCACCGTCACTCCGCGGAAGAGGGTTTCAACATGCTCCTGAATGAGGTTACCGAGAAAAATATAGTCATCCCCATCGGTGCGCTTGGAGAATGGCACCAATCGCGGGAGGATGCGGGGAGCCTGTACGACAGCAATGTCAGTATTGAGTCCATCCCCCTCGAGTTCCACGATCACATTCAGGCTCTTGTTGAGGAGCTGGGGAAAGGGATGCGCGGGGTCCACTGCAAGCGGAGTCAGAACTGGATAAATTGTCTCGCGAAAATATTTCTCAAAATAGGCACTCTCATCCGGGGGAACATCAGGATAACTGTGAAACCGGATGCGCTGGGCGTCCAGGGCCGGCGCAATATGCTCACGCCAGCAACGGTACTGATCCTCGACCATTCGCTTCGTCCGCGTGCTAATGAGCGCGAGCGTTTCCTTTGCCGAGAGCCCATCCGGGCCGGTCTCCGAGGATTCGGTTTGCATCTGTTGCTTGAGACCAGCAACCCGAACCTCAAAAAATTCATCCAAATTCGAGCTGACGATACACAGAAACTTCAGCCTCTCGAGAATCGGGTTGTCCTCGCTGAATGCCTGATCGAGGACACGCTGATTGAACTCCAACCAACTTGTCTCTCGATTAACGAAATATTCCTTCTTGGAAAAATCCATAGGGCTATGCTCTTTCCAAGCCACGATTGGTCAAGGGCGGATTTTAAACAGAAACGTCACAGACTGTATCGTGGATCGAATCCCGCTGATTCTCAGCGAGTCCAATCAAGCGCAGCAAGGCGTCTGGCGACCTCCACCACATTGGATCGACTATTGAAGGCGGATATACGGAAATATCCCTCGCCGGCTGATCCGAAACCACTCCCGGGTGTCACAACAACGTTTGCCTCACTGAGGAGTTTGTCAAAAACAGCCCAGCTCGTGAGATGCTTCGGCGCACGGACCCAGATATACGGAGCGTTTGTGCCACCGAATGCCGTGAGACCACACTTTTCCGCCGCACCACGCAAGACAGCGGCATTGCCCATGTAATGCTCGATGAGTTCGGCGATCTGGGATTTTCCAGCAGGCGAGTAGAGGGCCTCCGCCGCACGCTGTGTGACGTAGCCGACACCGTTGAATTTCGTACTGAATCGGCGATTCCAAAGCGGATGGAGCGGCATTTTTTCCCCGCTCGCGTTCTGGCATTTGAGGTCTTTGGGAACAACCGTGAAAGCGCAGCGGACACCGGTGAATCCTCCGTTTTTGGAAAAACTGCGGAACTCGATCGCGCAGCGTCTCGCGCCGGGAATCTCATAAATCGAATGCGGAATCTCGGGGTCACGGATGTAGGCCTCGTAGGCAGCATCGAAGAGGATCACCGCGTCATTCGCGAGGGCGTATTCGACCCAAGCAGTCAACTGCGCGCGGGT
>CAMBAQ010000065.1 GCA_945863785.1 Chthoniobacter flavus | reverse complement strand
GTAGCGAAGCAGGGAATGGATGGTTCGGCTAGTGTCTGCTACGGCGCGAAGTTTCTCCTGAATGTCGGGAGTGAGATTGCCGCAAGCCTCTGTGCAAGCCTTCTCTACCTCCTTCTTCATGCGGTCAGCTGCCTTGCCGGTGGGAGCGGTGAGTTGAATGCTTTTGGGATGAATTCCTCCGTCGATAAGGAGGGCGAGGATACGGGCGAGCGTGTAGGTTTTTCCAGTACCGGGACCCCCGGTGATGACGGTGAGGCGTTTTGCAAGGGCCATAGCGGCAGCATCGCGCTGGGGACCTTCTTCGTTAAAATAGGTGGCGATTTTTTCTTGCGTGCAGTCTACGGGAGAATCGCAATTCAAGGACGATAGGAAGCCTGCGATTTTTTTCTCTGCCTCGAAAAACCAGCGCGTTTGCACGAATGTCGAGTCACCATGCTCGATGACAACGAGCGGAGTTGTTTTGTCCCCATCAGGCGTGGCTGCGGCCCTGCCCCATTCTGAAACAGGCGTTTCCAGCTTAAGGGCGGTCGATCCCTCACTTTGCGCTTCTAGCAATTTCTCGACGGCATCGCAGGCAGCATCAGGCATTGCCCATTTTTTTTGGAGCCATTGGGTTTCTGGTTTCATGCGTTTGGACTTGTGAAGAGTTGATCGAGGCCCTGAAGAAGAGCGTCGGATGGCTGGATGTGGAGAATGCTATTTGCCGTGCCGCGCTGGATACCGCGCAAATAGACAAGCCAAGCTCCTCGGATATCGGCCTGCGGACCGAGGTAGCGCTTGAGCGCAACGAGGTAGAGGTGGGTTTGGAGCCAATAGTGGCTCGCGCGGGCGGCATCACGAAGAGATCGCTGGTCGTAGGCAGAGAGTTTGTTGGTCTTCCAATCGATGACCCCGTAAGCGGAGCCATGGGCTGCGATCTTGTCGATGAAGCCCTGCAGGAAGCCCTCCAAAGCATCCGAGCCGAGCGATTCGAGGCAGACGGCATATTCGTCGTCGCCGTCTTTACGAAAGACGTCTGCAATTTTTGAAACGCTGAATCCCGACATGGCGGGAAGGTGGAACTGCCACTCGGAGGTTTTCGGCGTGCGGCAGGCCTCCTCCACGGAACAATCCATCCCCGGAAGAACGGCCTCGCGAAGGTGACCGAGCATATCGGCAGAGGCGGGCGTGATGTCCTCGTAACCCTTCCCGAGGGAGTAACCCGAAAAGTGTTTTTCCAGAGCGGCGGCAGCAGGCACAGATGCAAAATCCCATTTCTCCAAAAAGTCGTGAACCGCCGTGCCCAAGGCCGCGCCACCGCGCAGGGCGGCGAAGCGATTTGGCGTTGGCTGCCCTGGATCGGGCGTCGTGGACTCCTCTCCGGACGACTTGGACGCCTCGCCCTTGGCGTTCTTCTCGCGGGTGAGCTGGGAGAAGGAGGTCACGCGCCAGACGATCGGGTTGATCGTAGGAGCTTCGACATAATTGAAATCGGTTGTCTCCTCATTTTCGAGAACCAGATTCTCCTCGGTTGGCTCGGGGGGGCTATTGTGCTCAATGACGCCCTCCGCGTCTGGCAACCCGGCTATGTATGCCAAGCCTTGGATGTGGCGATTGCCTCGCCCCGCTCCCTCGGCTTGCTTTTTCCAATCCGCAAAGGAGGGAAAATCCTCGGTGCGGAAAATCCAATCGAGCGCTGATGCTTTCGGGCGTTTTCTACTACCGCAAATCTCACCTCCATAAATCCATGCTTTCACTTTAGCTCGGGTCACTGCGACATAAGCGAGACGCAGGCGGTCCTCCAAATCGGCGCGGTTGATTGCGATTGTTGTTTCCTCATCCGCCATTCTCATGTCGGTGATTATTGGAATATCATCAGCCCTGTTGAGCTTTTGAATACCTTTACGCTCGCTGGCATTCCAGAGGAACGGACAAAAGACCAAATTGTATTCGAGTCCCTTAGCTGCGTGCATAGTCACAACCTTCACGGCTTCCTCATCACTCTCGAGGCGAAGTTGACGCTCCTCCAAATCGGCGCGGTTTTTTGCGCGTTGAATTTCTTGTGACATCCAGCGAATGACCTCGTTTGGCTTGCCGCCGGATTCCGCCGCGAAGCCGGACATAATCTCCACAATGTGGCGAAAGTTTGTGATACGACGCTCACCTTGATCGTTTGAGGCGAGTTTTTCGGTGATCGACTCATCGACATCGATTTTGGCAAGGAGGGAAACCAGACCGCGCGTCTGCCAATGCCCTTCCCAAGCTATAAATTCATTGAGCACGCGATCCTGCTCTGTCGGATTGGCATTCAGCGATTCCAAGTCTGCGGAAGTTCGCCCTAGGAGGCGAGTGGTCAGAGCCGCATGGCGCAATTGGGATTTCCTTGGTTCATTCACCGCCCGGAGAATGGCGAGGACTTCAGCTGCCTCATCAGTGGCCATGATATCCTGTCCACCAGCTTGAATGGATGGCACTCCGCGCTCCCGAAGAGCAGTGCAAATGGCCTCCGCTTGTCCATGCTTTGAAACAAGAACGGCAAAGTCCGAAGGAGCCACTTTCTTCCTTTTGTCTCCAGAGACAATCTCAGCGCTGGAATTCAATATCCGAACGATCTCGGTAGCAACGCCACTGGAAATACGGGACAGACGCTTTTTGTCATCGGAATATTCATTTCCTCCATCCGGCGCGAGCCAAACCTCCAAACGAGCATCTTGATTTTCATTTGGGATTTGAAGTTTGGCATCGGGGATTGCCGATAACGCAGGTCTGAACTCCAAACCATCCTTCAAAAGCGAATGCGGACGACGGAAAAGAGCGTTCACTGCATCGACCAGTCTTTGAGGTGCCCGATAAGTTTTTGTAAGATTGAAAACACGGTGCGTTCCGTCTTTGGCACCTTGGATAACTGCGCTATTTCTTGCCTTGAGGTAGGTATTCACGTCGGCTCCACGAAAACCATAGATCGCCTGCTTGGGGTCTCCAATGAGCACTAAATAGCGATTGGGCGAATCGAGAAATATTTTCTCAAAGATTTCAAGCTGGCGGGAATCGGTATCCTGCGACTCGTCGATGAGAGCGACTTTGTATCGCGAGCGGATTTTTTCTGCCAAGACAGGCCCGTGATCTATGTTATTGAGAGCCTTGTGGAGAGTGTCAATGAGTCCGTCGTAGGTAATCTGGCGGTTGGCCGCCAAAGTTCGATTGAGCAAGTCTTTGACTATGGCGGCGGATTCGTTCAACCAAACCCAACCAGCTTGGGAGAGGAGGTCTGAGACAGCATTGCATAGGGTAACGGCACGACTGTTGGCAGCTTGGGCTTTGAGGGCTTTGTGAGTTCTTCCATTGATCCACTCGGCGGCATCCATGAGTTGGAGGCATGCGAAAATGAAATCGGCTTCCTCACAGACCAAAGCGCCCCTAAGGAACTGCACATAATTAAGGGCCATTGCTTGGCCAGGCGCTTCTTTCGTCCAAGCATGAACCTGATTAAAAATCCCACTCAACTCGTCGCAAACTTCATCCGTGAACTGAGCCGGATAACCTCTCAAGGAATTCAATACATATGAAAACGGAATCGGCGTGGGATCCGGTTCAAATTTTTCCAATGGCAGGGAGAGCTTCAGAAAATTCCGGTTCTCGTCCGGAGTGATTTTTGCGGCTTGAAGAGCTGCGGCGGCCAACGGATCGGACGCAATTTTTTCCAGCCACAAATCATAGACCGCCTGATCGATCAGATCATCGGCATTGGGGATGAGTTCCGGCATGGAAGGAAGTCCGCAGAGAGCCCCCTCGGTCTGGAGAATCGACTGGCAGAAAGAATGAATCGTAGAGACATTGAGAAGATCCGCGTCGCGGATTGCCTGACGGATGCGTCCGCGATTGTTGGCGAAATCGAGATCAGTATCTGTTCGCAAGCGGTGAATGCCCGGTGAATTGGTTGCCTCATCGGGAGTCGGATCCGCATTGAGTTGCTCCAAGACTTTGCGTGTGCGCTCGGCGAGTTCGCCTGCGGCATCGTTTGTGAAGGTGACCAGCAAGATATCGCGAATGCTCGAGACGGTTCCGTCTAAAATCATTCGGGCCACCAAGTGGCTGATCGAGTAAGTTTTTCCTGTTCCAGCACTAGCTTCGATGACGGAAAGCCCGCTGTGGATTTCCGAGGTGATGAAGTCAAATTCCGTCATAATTAAAATCCTCCCCAAGTTTTGAGCGGTTGCGCGACGGCGTCCTTCCAGACATTCCAGGCGTCGATGTTTTCAAAGGCATTGCGGTCGCGCCAAGCCAGGCGTGCGGTTTCATTTTGCCCCTCCCCTCCCCCGTGGCCTTTATCCTCTTTTGCCCATTCTGCGACGGCCTTTTCTTCGCTCTCGATGAGTATGTGGGAGGTAATTGGTGCATAGCAGAGTGGTCGGCATTGACCTTGCAAAAAACCCTCCACGAGCATTTTTAGGTTTTGCTCCGCATCAGCAGGTGGGATGGCGTTTTTGCGCGTAGTGGCATCGTAGGATTTCTCGTCGAAGACGATCGTCGGCAGTGGGTGACCTGCTGCGGCAGCGAAGTTGGCCTTGATCCAGTGCTCGAGGAAGTATTTTGCATCGTCGATCTTTCCAGCCCTGTAGGCGATCAATGTATCGGCGGCGACATTCCGCAAAACGGACCCAGTGACATTGAGAAACCGACCCTCAATCTCCACTGGAACCTTTAATTCACGATGCTCCCCTTTCACATTCGCAACCTGCGTGGCTAAAGGCTCGACGATGGCATGAAGAGCGTCCCAAGCTTTTTGTCCGAGTTCGCCAACAGGGAGGCTGCGATCGGCAAGAAGGCTGGCTTTGACAAAGTCCATGTTTCCGCTCCCTTCAATCCACTCCTCCATGATGGCATCCTTGATTTTCCAATCATCGAGCGGGTTGGCAGCGAGCATCGAGCGATCCAACTCCTTGTCATCATCCTCCTCAAATGGAATGGCGATGCCTTGCGCCTTAAGATAAGCTTTTGCGGGGTCTTTCCAAAAAGCCACCAGGCTCCCCAAGGATATCTCGTCTGGATTGGAAGGCTGCGCCCCAACCTCGCCCGACCAGAGGGGCAACTTATTTTTTTCTGCAGAGTGGATTTTTTCTGCGAGTCGAACTGGAGCTTTGCCCAGCGGTTTTTTTAGCGAATTGTCATTATTGAAATACTTTTTGGAAAACGGCTGTAGGGGGTGCTCGGTAACGAGGGCTTTGCGATCCACGCCGAGTTTCTGGGCGGCGGCGAGGAGTTCGTCCACGCAGGTGGAGAAGGGTTGGCTTTTGTTGGTGCGGATGTTTTGCGTCGAAGCCGTGATGATGAGGCGATCGGTGGGAGCGAGCACGGAGTCGAGGAACATCTGACGGTCATCGATACGCGCGTTGCGGTCCCAAATTTTAGGTTGGGCGCGGAGGAGGTCCCATGAAGGCGCTTTGGTCCGTGATGGGAAGTTGTTGTTATGCATTCCGAGCAAAGCCAGAACGCGGCAGGGTGTGTTGTGGAGTTGTTTGAGGCGGCCGAACGGCGTCGCTCCGGAGATCGGCGCGCGGCGATTGGCTTCGTCGGTCTCGGACTCCATCCAATCGAGGATCACAGCGGCATCGACGAGCGTTGTGACATCCAATCCGGAAAGGAAGCGGAGGATTTTGTCGGCCTCGCCCATGCGACCATCTTCACCAGCGAGCAAGGCCGCTGCGGTCATCCTAAGGCGTTCCGCCCATTCGCTGGGAGTGGCAGCTGTTTTCCAATCGATCAACGTCGAGCGGACATCGGAAAGCCATTGGAGTAATGTTTCCATCTCCGGAAAGTTTGCGCCCATGCTGTCCGCGACGGGGAGTTGAAATCCACCCTCAGGCGACTGTTCCGGCTCTTGCGGACCAAAGAAGACGCCAGCCACAAGACGGTTCATGGAGAACTCCCAAGCGCCAGGCCGCTCATCACCAATCTCGAATCCTTGTGTGATCCCGCTGGCGCGGAATTTGTCGGCGAGGAACTCCAGTTTCTCCTCGTCATCCCCCACCCCGAGCGCCTCGCGCACGGCGCGGAGCTGCATCAGGTCGAGCACTTCGCTAGCACGACCGCGTCCCCCACGGGCCAACTCGAGCAAAGCCAAAAGCCCTTCGAGAATCTCGTCGCCTTCGCTTGCGGGCAATTCCGTGAGGCGCACGGGCAGCGGATTTTCCTTGGTATAAAAAACAGCAGAAACCAAAGGGGCGTAGTCATCCAAGGAAGGAACGGCGATAAGAACGTCTTCAGGCTTGAGATCTTTAATCTCGGCAAAGGCCCTCAGCAACTCGTCCCGCAGAACCTCCAACTCGCGGCGCGGTCCGTAGCAAGCGTGGATGCGCAAGCTCTCATCAGCTGCCAGGCCGTCTACTCTGGCATAGTCCTCATTAGCCCTCACTCCTTCTTGGATGCGGCGGAGAAGACTTTGTTTGCCAAGAAGCGCGGGAGTTTCCGCTTGAAGCGCCGCAGGGTCAGGCCAATGGGCGTATTCATCCCCCTTCTCCCCAAGCAGAACGAAGGCCCCCACGGAATGGCGCGCCATTGAGACGAGCAGCGGATTGTGCCGCGCCTCTGCAAGCATTTCAAAACTCTCGGGGTCGGATTCGGAAGATGGCACCTGGAGATTCCGCTGACGGATGTCAGCCAAATAGCCAAGGCAGGGCAGGATGATGTGAGCATCGACGGGCACTCCGACGGCACTCAAAATTCCCAGAATTTCGAGGAGGAGTGGATCCAGCGAACCGCTGCCAATTACCGTGACTCCGCTCCAGCCCGCGGCCAATTTTGCGCTGGCGTCAGGGCTCTGCAATCGCTCGGGCAAGAGACCAGGATCGTTGCTGAATTTCTGAAAAAGCATCCCCCACAAAGACCGCTGCCAAGCTTCATCAACTCGATCGTCTTGATTTTTCAGAAAAAATTGGCCGGCCATCCACTTGGAGAGCATCTCAGGACGAAAATGGCCGTATTGATCCAAGCGATCCGCCACCATTCTGGACATGGCAAACCGATCCCGCACCGTTGCCGTATTCCCGACTCCGGGGAAATTCTGACCGTGTTCGAAAACCGACCACTCCAAGCGCCTTTTCGACCAGACCTCCGCTTTCTGGACACCAGCCACGCGGAAAACCTCCGCAACAAAATCCTGAGGCATGGAAAATTCCAACCCCATACAAATCCCGAACCTTCGGGCGATCTGGATCTGTAGCCAATCCCGAAAATAGACCGATGGAACCACCACCTTCAACGGGCTCAATCCTCTCTTTTTGGAAACACGCAAGGCTATTGCATCCAACATCGTGTCTGCACTTAAGTACGGAATAACAGAGAGCATGTTGAAATTCATATTTGATTTTGAGGCAGAGTCCGATAAGTTTTGATGCAGTTTTGCTGGGCTTTTAAAAAGGCAGTTGTTGGTTTTCCTTTAATTATACCAAACCGGAGTCGCATCAGGTGCGACAGGGTGTGATTTTCTTTTTGAAGCTCTAATCATATCCATCAACCGCTTGATTTTGGGTATTTTCCGACGGACTTTTCCCAAGTGGATTGGGGCTCGGCTAGGCAACGTTGCGCATTCACTGCCAGTAGCGTGTGGGATGAGTAGGATAGTTTTTCGAGGATTTCACGTGGTGTCGCGTTCACGCAGGGAATTTCATTCGGGCGAAAAGCTTCGGGATAGGCATCAATAATAGCTCCGAGTGGAATAGGGCGACTGTGGTTACGCGTACTCACACGGACTTCAATGTCGGGGTGGTTCATGAGCAGTTCCCTGATTTTTGTGGGCACTTCATTATAGGAGGTAATCCAGCGGAGGTTGCGCTGGGAAAAGTGAGCCAGCATGGGTTCCAGGGGGGCGGCGATTTTGCGGTAAAGTTCGGAGTATTCCACATAGCAGGCCTCCCGGCGATATAGCTTCAAACGATCGAGAACACTGGCGTATCGCAACTCGTTATTGAAGTGGGGAGTTTCAAAAATCCTTATAGCCTGAGCCATGCTCATACTGCTAGATCGCAAGAGTGGGTGGGTGTCGGTGGTATCGGGATGATTCAAGACGGCCTCGATAATCATGATGGCATCGGCGTCAGAAATCAGTCTTGAGCGTGTCTCCCTATGGTAGATGAGTTGATCGACGGCTTTGCGAATCTCCAATTCAGGATGGCAGGCTAATTCAGCGAGAATCTCAGGTGGGGTATGCGGGAGGCTGGCATAGGCAACAAGGACGCAGGTATCGAAGCTATGCTTGTGGCGATAGTAGAGTTCGGGGGTGAGGAGTTCTCGTTTTGAAGCGAGTTGCCCTTGATAGATGCCATGCTTCGGACCCAGTGCGATAAATTCGTCAAAAACGTCACGCGGCAGATTGGGGTGAACCAAAAGTTTACTTTTGATATCCACGTTGGGTAACTCCGACAAAATTTTCAGCACTTCTGGCAGGGCCCGAGGATTATTCAAAAGCGAGAGGTGGATATCGGCATTCTTGGGAAAGATGAGTCGACGTTGAATGTCATCTACGATGTGCTGCGATGCCGCCAAGCCAGCCCGCACTTTGAAACTGGGATCGCTTAAAAAACGATCGTGCAAATCGGGAAACGGCGTAAATCGAGCCACTGCGGCCCGGACCTCGACAAAATCATTGCTAGAAAGACGCTCGTGCATAGAGCGAGGGCAATTAGGGAGCGCCGCAAGATTGGCAAGAGTAGCAGGTTTAGCCCTCACTGATATAGCCTCAATCAAGTCCACGGGAAGACTCTCCCACCGCGAAAGACTCGCATTTACGCCACGCCACCGAAAGGAATGCAAGCGGCGCGCCGTCTCATGCCAAAAACTCAGATTCTCAGTTTGAGGGCCGATCCATTTGTTTGTGACGGCGAAAAGGAAGGCCTTCCAGATTGGTGGCGAAGCATCAGTGAGGAGATTTTCCAAAGACTCGATAGGAAAACTCTCCGAACCAGCGTGCCCAATCTTCGATGGGAGGGTATGCTCAAGAAATACCAACCGCACATCCTCACTCGGATCGCGGAGAAAATAATGAAGAGGTAGGTTCGATTGGTGTGGCCATTTTTTGAGAAAATCAATACGCCAATCGACCGGAAGAAGGGATTCTGGAAAAACCAAGCCAAGTGTCTTTAAAAAAGCTTCGTAAAGTGAAACAATCACTTCCCTTCGAATCCCTGCCATTAAAGGCGCGTTGGAAGTGAATTCCCACAATGTGAGAACGGGATTTTCGATCACGGCCTCGGGAAATTTCACCCACAAGCGAAAAAGAACGGGCTTCGGTGTGTTCGGATTTCGCGCTATCGCGGCAAGAATGACGGGATCGATAGAGCGCGAAGCCCTGGAAAGCCATTCCGGCTCAGTCTGACAATCCTGCGCCAATTCAAGATCCGAGAATGTTTGCGCTGCCCTGCAAGCACGAGCCTTATCCTCATTCGGCGGAGAAGACGCGATGGGCTCAATTGAACACTCTTCAATGGACGTTATATCTTGTGGCATATGTGAAGAGCTTAATTATCGGCGAGGCGCATATACTGCAACAGGGGGCGTCTTGATGTTGTGCAGAACACTTCGACGAATTATTGCCCGTTCTTTTTTGATCCGCCGAGCATTTGTGTGATGAGGTAGTTGCCGATTGCTAGTGAGGCGGTGGCTCCGGGGGATGGCGCGTTGAGTAGGTGGATCTGTCCAGGCTTTTGCTCGAGCGAAAAATCCATCAGAAGCGAACCATCGCGATGAATGGCTTGAGCCCTCACTCCGCTTCCACCCTCGCGCGAGATATGCTCCATGCGAATGTCAGGAATCAAGCGCTGAAGGTTTTTG
>CAMBAQ010000064.1 GCA_945863785.1 Chthoniobacter flavus | reverse complement strand
CGACCTCACGAACTCAGGATCTGTTTGGGATAGGATAGTCGCCACAATAAAAAAGGCCGTCTGAAGTGCTCACGAGAGGATTCGAACCTCCAAGGGTTACCCCATGCGGTCCTGAGCCGCACGCGTCTGCCAGTTCCGCCACGTGAGCTCGAACAGGCACCAAAAAATATCCCAACCCCACTTTATGTAAACACCAAAATGCCACGCGCCAGCGCTCCTAATTCGGCGCGATCAAGCTGGCAGCGTACACACCAAGAGAGAAGCTGCTCCCTCGATCGGAACCACGCTCGCAGCAGCGGCACTGGCGGGAATGAGGAAAAATTGGCCTCGCTCGAACCTCCGTTCCAAACACGTCGCCGCTCCCTCCACTACGACAGCAAGCGCGAATCGCCCAACTGGACGGAGATCGCGAGGCGAAGTGAGGTGGACTTTTTCTATGTGAAAAAAGGGACAGTCAGCAACGAGGGCTTCGGAAGCCGATTTCACCTGAGGTTCAAAATCCTCAAAATCGATGGATGCCATGGATTCCTTAATGTGCAAGTCACGCGGCTTTCCGTCCAAGCCCACGCGATTCCAATCAAATACGCGGTAGGTCGTATCGCTGTTCTGTTGGACTTCGATGATCACGTTTCCCTCGCCGATGGCGTGAAGACGACCGCTTGGGATAAAAATACTCTCTCCCGATTTCACCAGCGCTTGGTGAAGCGCGGATTCAACGCCGCCATTTTCGAGAAGGACTTCAAACTCGTCACGTGTCACTCCCTTTTTGAGACCCGCGTAGATGCTCGCTCCAGGCAGGGAATCTAAAAAATACCAGACTTCCGTTTTGGGCTCTCCGCCAAGTTCGGCCGCTTTGTTGAGCGGCGGATGGACTTGCACCGAGAGCTTTTCTGAGGCGTCGAGCAATTTGACTAGAAGTGGAAATCGAGGCGCACTCGATGAGATATAAGTTTCACCGAAAATCGCAGCACGATGGTTTTTCCAAAGCTCATGAAGGCTCACGCCCCTCAATGCCCCATCCCTGACAATACTTTGAGCTTCCTCACGATCGACGACCTCCCAAAGTTCACCGATAGGTACGCTAGGGGGCAATACCTTGCCCGGCAGTTCCTCGAGTCGGCGTCCACCCCAAACTCGCTCCATACAGAGCGGTTGAAAAAAAATAGGTTCGTTCACACCACCCAGAGTCCGATTCCCTTGCCAGAATTCAATAAGAAACACATGTGGAGCCAGAAACTCCATTCTCCATGAAAATATTTCATTGCCGTCTTTACACTCATATGTATATAGTTACGATAACCTACTCCCTGCCTCACACTTTCTGGGTTTACCAAACTTGAAAATGATGGTATACGTCACTTTATTATGCGCACAAAACTCTTAAACAAACGTCTACGTGACTTGCGGAATGCATTGGGTTTGTCGCAAGAAGCCATGGGAGCGCAGGGCTTCGTTTCGACTCCAGGCTGGGTCAAAATTGAAAATGCCACGCGTCATCCGAGTGATGCCATGCTGAACAAAATGTGCGATTGGCTTGAAAAAGAAGGTCACGTCACTTCCGCTCAAAAGCAGGCTCTAATGGAAGAATTGCTCAGCTTGAAATACATGAATCATCTCTCTCCTTTTGTAAGCGGCCTTGCCGCGGATTACTACAAGACGTTGGAGATTCAGAATGTGCTCCGCGTACCGGAGAAAGCCCTCGATCCCGATCTGGCAAGGTTCGCGTAACCGCGACTCTGCGGATTTTAGTTTTTGGCGAAAATTTCGATGAGCGCCAACGCCAAGGATTTTTTATCCGAGCAGTGACGCAGGGATAAATCTCGAAAAAGAATTCCGAATCCCTCGCCGTAGGCCTTTCCATTCAGAACACAGACGTCCGAGCCGGTTTCTCGGAGCTGTCTGGCGCCACTCTCGATGGCATCCGCCCTCTGGCCATCCAGTTCGTATTTCCAACCCACGACGCAAGCTTGCGGGAACCATTCACGCAACTCAGGCAGAATTTTAGAAGCCGGTTGAAGGTGGATCGTAATCCCGCCCTTGCGGCTGGAGATTTTTTCCCTCAAGTCCGCGCCCTCGACAGAAGCGACCTTGAAATCACAAAGGGCAGCGGCATGAAGGATCAAATTCGGTTGGCGTGGGAGAGCCTGCAATGCCTGAGCCAAAGAATCATTCGTAGAGAAACTCTGCATCTCCACGCCCTTGGGCGCCGCAGCAGTACTCCCCTCACCTCGAAAGCAGATCACATCGTAGCCGCGTTCTTGGAGCGCGGCACTGAGTATCGCGCCAATCTCGCCGGTCGCGAAATTTGTAAGGCGACGCACGCCATCAATGGACTCGAATGCCGGCCCGCATGTGACAACGGCCAGCGGGCTAGTTTCGAGTCTTGGCGAGTTCTCCAAAATTCGGTTAGTGGCGGAAGTGGCGCCTGCCTGTGAAGACCATCGCCACTCCTTTATCATTCGCGGCTTGGATGACCTCGTGATCGCGCACCGAACCACCCGGCTGGATCGCCGCCGTGGCGCCGGCTTCTGCCGCTGCGATAAGTCCGTCAGGAAACGGAAAAAAGGCATCACTGCAAACGACGCTTCCTTTAAGCGAGAGGCCAGCCTCTTGCGCCTTCCAGACAGCGATGCGCGAAGAATCCACGCGGGACATCTGCCCGGCGCCGATACCAAGCGTGCGGTCGGTGCCAGCATAGACGATGGCATTCGATTTAACGTGCTTCACCACTTTCCATCCGAATTCCATGGCCTCGATCTCGGCCTTTGTGGGCGGTCGTGCCGTGACGACGTTGTGCTCCAACTCAGGCATGTCGGAGCTATCGGAATCCTGAACGAGCAGGCCGCCAATCACGCTGCGGATATCGCGACCGGATTGCGGAAGCGACTTGAGTGTCCGCATGAGCCGGAGGTTTTTCTTTTTCTGGAGAAGCGAGCGTGCTTCGGAATCGAAGTCTGGCGCAATAATGACCTCGCTGAAAATCTCGCAAATGGCCTTAGCAAGCGCAAGCGTGACGGGGCGGTTGCAGATAATGATGCCGCCAAAGGGGGCTTGCTTGTCCGTGGCGAACGCCTTTTCCCAAGCTTCACGAAGGTCCGGATCGCTCCCAACACCGCAAGGGTTTGTGTGCTTGAGGATAGCGACTGTGGGCTTACTGAATTCCGCCATGAGATTTCCGGCGGCATTGATATCGAGAATATTGTTATAGGATAGCTCCTTGCCGTGAAGCTTTTCAAAATAGGATTCAAAATCCCCATAGAGTTCGGCTTGTTGGTGGGGATTCTCGCCGTAACGCAGTCGCATTTCCAATGGCAACTCCAAGCGAAAGCGACTGCAAGTCTCCTGCTCCCGATTCAGAAATGAAGAGATAGCTGAATCATAGGCCGAAGTGGTCGCGAAAGCCTTGATCGCGAGTCTCTCGCGAAGGGTCCGCGTAGTACCGCCCGACTCTTCTTTCATGTCCTCCAACACAGCAGTGTAATCCGACGGATCGGTGACAACGCAGACGGATTGGTAGTTTTTTGAAGCGCTTCGGATCATCGAAGGGCCGCCAATATCGATCTGCTCAATGGCCTCGGGCAAAGTCACGTCCTCCTTCGCAATCGTCGCTTCAAATGGGTAGAGATTCACAACCACCAAATCAATCGGGCGGATGCCGTGGGCTTTTGCCTGCTCCTCATGCTCGTGATTCCCCCTCAGATAGAGCAACCCGCCATGGATTTTGGGGTGGAGGGTTTTCACTCTACCCTCAAGGATTTCGGGGGACCCAGTGAAGTTCGAGACCTCCACGGTGGGAATGCCGGCTGCTTGGAGAGCCTTGGCCGTTCCGCCTGTGGAGAGGATTTCGACGCCGTATGCGGCTAGTTGCGTGGCAAATTCCACTATGCCGGTCTTATCGGACACCGAGATCAGAGCGCGTTGGATTTTCATTTTGGAGCAGAAAGATTATAGCCGCAGCCCCGGTAGTTCAATAGAGAAACTGGCGCACGAAATAGGAAACGTTACAATTTCGTAACACGGGACTTTCTCGCTTTTCTTGAAAAAGGCATATAAAATGATGGACTCATTTCATATGAAATTAAATTCCATCCTATCGGCAGGCTTAGCCCTCGTTGGCACAAGCCTATTTGTACAGAAAGCTTCGGCTCAGCAAATATCAGGTGCAGGCGCCACATTCCCCGCTCCGCTTTATCAACGCTGGAGTGTCGAGTTCAATAAAATCCAACCAGCGGTGAAAGTGAACTACCAGTCGGTGGGAAGCGGTGCCGGTGTGAAAAATTTCATCCAAGGCGTGGTGGACTTCGGCGCCAGCGATGCCGCGATGAGCGATCAGGACATCTCCAAGGTGCCGCAAGGCGTGGTGATGGTTCCCGCCACAGCGGGAGAGATTGTCTTCGCCTACAACCTTCCGGGCGTTAAGGATATCAAGCTGACGCGAGAAGTCATGGCTGGGATTTACCTTGGAACCGTCACACATTGGAACGACCCGGCGATCGTCAAGGAGAACCCAACTCTCACACTCCCCAATCTTTCAATCCAGGTCGCCTACCGCTCGGATGGAAGTGGAACGACCTATGTCTTCACCCAGCACCTCTCGGCGATCAGCCCGAAATTCAATGATGAGATCGGCACGGACAAATCCGTCACATTCCCTGCAGGCGTCGGCGGGAAGGGCAATGAGGGAGTCACCGCCCTCATCAAGCAATCGCCCGGAACGATCGGCTACGTGGAATACGGCTACGCCAAAGACAACGGCCTATCAATGGCCATGCTGCAAAACAAATCTGGCAACTTCGTCGCTCCCAATATCGCTGCTGGCCGTGAAACTCTCGCCAATGTCACATTACCCGAGAACCTCCGCATCTGGCCAGTCGACCCCGAAGGCGCGCAAGACTATCCTATCGTCAGCTTCACATGGTTGTTGTGTTATAAAAAATATGCAGATGCAGGTAAATTAAAGGCCTTGAAGGATTTCATCAACTGGAGCCTCGTAGAGGGACAGAAATTCTCAGAGGAACTCGGCTATATTCCGCTACCGGAATCTGTGGTTGAGAAGTCGAAAGCGGCCCTCGAAACCATTCAGTAAGTCATATCCACACCGTGTCAGCACCCGATCCAGAGTCCCAGCCGATCGCCGACTTTAAGTCCAGGCTGGATTTGTTCCGCTTGCTTTGCCAAGCGGCAGCAGCTCTCGCGGTGCTGACCCTCGGGTGGATCCTTTATGAAATCATCTATGGGGCTTGGCCCTCGATCAACAAATTCGGCTGGAACTTTCTCACAACGGCGGCTTGGGTGCCCAATAGGGAAAAATTCGGCGTTCTCCCATTCATTATAGGCACGGTCGCCAGCTCGGGGATCGCTATCCTGCTCGCCTTTCCCCTCGGCATCTCCATCGCGATTTTTTTGAATGAGAATTTTCTCGCCCGCCCCGTCAGGCAAACCGTCCGCTTTGTAGTCGAAATGTTGGCCTCGATCCCAAGCGTTGTTTACGGGCTATGGGGCATTTTTGTGGTCATTCCACTGGTCAAGGGTTTCGGCGACTGGGCCACAGTCCATCTGTCGGGCGTGCCCATTTTTTCAGGTCCGGCGTATGGCAACTCCCTGCTCACCGCATCGATTGTGCTGGCGATCATGATCCTGCCAACGATCACCGCCATCTCGCGCAACTCCCTCGCCGCCGTGCCACACACTTTGCGTGAGGGCGCCTACGCCCTAGGCGCGACACGCTGGGAAGCCATCTTGGGCGTCATAGTTCCCAGTGCCGCGCCTGGGTTGGTAGCCGCCACAATATTAGCTTTGGGACGCGCCATGGGGGAAACTATGGCTGTAGCGATGCTCATAGGAAACAGTTCACGACTCTCGTGGTCTGTCCTGTCCCCCTCCGGCACGCTCGCCGGCTTGCTGGCAAACCAATTCGGGGAGGCCACGGGCATGCAGGTCAACTCCCTGATGTATGCCGCCCTCATCCTTGTTTTAATCACGCTGCTGGTGAATCTAGCGGGTGAGGCGATCCTTCGTTACACCCAGCGGAAAACGGCTGGAATTCACTAATTCGCCATGGATAACATCGGAACACACTCGCTGGATTTTTTTAAGACTGATAAGCATGAGGCCAGCCGGGCCCTTTCCCGCTCGCTCCAGAACCGCTTTCTCACTCTTCTCTGCATCGCGCTTTCTTTGGCCACACTGGTGCCGCTGGTTTCTATCGTCATTCTGGTACTGAAAAACGGTCTCCCTCTCCTTAGCCTCCACATTTTCACGGAACTCCCCCCGGCGGCCGGCATGGCTGGTGGCGGGTTCGGCAATGCGATCATCGGCACACTGGTGATGGTCGGGATCGCGCTGGCGATAGCGGCTCCGGTCGGGATTTTATCTGCGATTTACATCAATGAATATGCCCCCATCTCCCGATTAGCCAAGACCGTGCGGCTGGTCGCAAAATTGCTGACGGGCATCCCGTCGATCATTTGCGGCGTTTTTGCCTTTGCGATTGTCGTAATGCGCACCGGCTACTTTTCGGCCTATGCCGGAGGCGTCGCGCTGGCCGTGCTCATGCTCCCGACGATTCTTCTCACAGCCGAGCAAGCCCTCACGGGAGTTCAGAGCGCTTACCGTGAGGCCTCGTACGGACTCGGCGCGACCAGATTCCAAACAATCATCCGAGTCGTTCTCCCAGACGCTTTGCCGGCGATTATGACCGGGATCATGCTCGCCGTGGCAAGAGCGGCCGGCGAAACAGCTCCGCTGATTTTCACCGCCCTCTTCAGTCAATACTGGGCGAATTCGCTCTCAGAACCCACGGCCTCACTCTCGGTCTTAATTTATAATTTTTCTACCGTTCCATTTCCACATCAAATCCAGATGGCTTGGACGGCTTCGCTTGTGCTGGTCGCATTCGTGACCGCAGCAAACATCATTGCACAAACCGCTTTTTCTAGAAAACATTAAACCGATTCACGCGATGCCCACTCTAGCCGAACACGCCAGCCAATCCACGCCCGCAGCTGTCCATGAATCGGGACGGGCTGACTTCATCTCCGTAAGGGACTTCAATTTCTTCTACGGGAAAAAACAGGCCCTTTTCGATATCAACATGGATATCCCGGAAAAACAGGTCACCGCTTTTATTGGCCCATCGGGGTGTGGAAAATCCACCCTGCTCCGGAACTTCAACCGAATGAACGAACTCATCGAAGGCGTTCACCACTCCGGCGAAATCCAGCTTGTTGGAAAAAGCATCTTCGACCGCAATGTGGAGGTCATCGCTCTTCGCCGTACCATCGGGATGGTGTTCCAAAAATCGAACCCATTTCCTAAGTCGATTTACGAGAATGTGGTTTACGCACTTCGGATCAGCGGACAGACAAAAAAAAGCCTCCTCGACGACTGCGTGGAGCGCAGCCTGCGTGGAGCCGCTCTATGGGATGAAGTGAAAGACCGTCTGCATGAGAGCGCGCTGGGTCTTTCCGGTGGCCAGATGCAACGCCTTTGCATAGCCAGAGCCATAGCAAACCGCCCGAAAGTCCTACTCATGGACGAACCCTGCTCGGCCCTCGACCCGATCGCGACCGTGAAAGTGGAGGAACTTATCCGCGAATTGAAACAGGAATTCACGATCATCATCGTGACCCACAACATGCAGCAGGCCACCCGCTGCTCGGACCGCACCGCTTTTTTCTATCTCGGCAAACTTGTCGAGTACGATAACACCCACAAGATCTTCTCCAATCCATCGGAGAAAAAAACCGAAGATTACATCACCGGCCGATTCGGTTGATTAATCAGAACCCTTCCAGTATTATATCCATTGCTATGCCAGAAGAAGCCGCCCGTCACATCCTGAGCAGTTTCGAAGCCGCACTCGATAACCTGAGAAAGGATGTCCTCATGATGTCGAGCTTGGTGTCCCGAAGCATTGAGAACTCCCGCAAGGGCCTTTTGGATCGCGATGAGGACTTCTGCAACACCGTTATTGCCGACGATGAGGAAATTGATTTATTGGAGATCCAAGTGGATACCCAAGGCATCGAGATCATGCTCCGTTTCCATCCCTTTGCCTCAGACCTTCGCAATGTGATTGGCGCGATGAAAACCAGCGTCAATCTTGAGCGCGCAGCCGATCAGGCTGTAGGTATAGCGCGCCGCGCACGCAAACTGACTGCTCTCCAAGTACTCTCGGAGACAGCCCACATAGAGCCTTTGTTCCGCCACACCTCTTCGATGTTCAACGACGCCGTGAAAGCTTATGCGGATGGAGACATCGAGTTGGCGAAAACGATTAAAAACCGGGACAAGGAACTCGATCAACTCAACCGCGAGTTTGCAGAATCCCTCACCGAGAAGATGCCCCAAAACCCAGACTCCATTCGTGGATTCCTCGAGCTCATATTCATCGCCCGCTGCCTCGAAAGAATCGGCGATCAAGCCAAGAATATCGCGGAAGATACGATCTTTGCGGTTTCACTCAAAGACATCCGCCACACTGCTGGCAACTCGAACATCTAGTAAATCCTGTCACGACATCAGCAGATGTTTTGACAGAATGAACAGAATTGAAGCAAATTAATCAGCTGTCGTTGGACAGCTTCGGCGCACTCTCCGTATTCGAAGGCGGCGTTGCAGGCAGAATTCGTTCCAGATGATAGGAGAACCCCATAACTGCTGCCAAAAAACCACTGCATGAAGACGTCTTCCAAAGTATTTTTTCGATACTTTTAGTCTCGAGCGTTTCATATAAAACTAGCCGCAGCAAGCAAACCAACCGAGGGTGTGTTCCGAGGTGACGGTTACATGCTTCTCATCGCTAATATCAAAGGCTGAATGCTTTTTGATTCATGCTGCAGCGGCGATTTTCGACCAGCGACGAGAAATGATTAGGCACTGATAGAGAAGCAGCTACAAGTGAAAACGCCTCGCTAGAATTTAAAACCTAATAGCCATTGCCATAAGGATGAAGAGGCCGGCAACCGTATTCGCGAGAAACTCACATCCGCTCCCCCTAACCCCCGAGGCCGATTTATGGACTTTTCCATTTCTTAGCCCGGACTCCAAATCACACGCAGTTAGAGCGAAAGATAAAAGTTGCCTTGCGTGTGGAAATGAGACCATCCTTTCTTCACCATGCCCAATCTCCTCGCTCTCCTAAATGGTAACGCCGCCCTAGCCGGATTTGCGGCCCACATAAACACCGGTTTTCTCTCCGAAGCCCAAGCCCGTCTCGCCGAGGCTTTACTATCCGAAGATCAGCTACACCTCTTCACTGATTGGGATGTCCCCGGCGTGCAAGACGAGGAAAAGCGCGCTTTTTTAGAAACCCTCCTCACCGCGCATCAATCCTACCCAGGCGGACTCACCGGCTACATTCATAATGCACGAACCCTCCTGGCTCAGGCTTCATCTGGAGCTAATCCCTTTGATGGCTGCACGCCCACACAGCCTGATCTGGTCGACCTCTCCGCTTTCGGGAAAGATTATGACCAAGCCGAAGCTCTGGGTCTTCGTTGCTTTGCGGATACCGCTGTCATCCTCGTTGCCGGTGGCCTAGGTGAACGCCTCGGCTACCACGGCATCAAACTCGATATCCCTGTCGAAGTCACCGAAAACACGAGCTACCTTGCCCATTTCGCCCAAGTCATCTTGGCCGCTTCCCGCCGACTCGGTCGCAATATCCCCCTCGTCATTATGACCAGTCGTGAGACGAATGCGGGAACGCGCGCCACACTCGCTGCGAATGCCAACTTCGGCCTCGATCCCAATCAAATCACGATCCTCTGTCAGGAACTCGTCCCCGCCCTTTCAGATGTCG
>CAMBAQ010000063.1 GCA_945863785.1 Chthoniobacter flavus | reverse complement strand
AGGTTCGCGTCATCCCAGTCCTTGACTCCTTTCCACCGTGTCCAAGCAGCCAGTGTGGGATGGCTATGATTTGGCTTATACCAATTATTTTTTCGAGCCAAGAGACACCTCACCCCGGAAGCATCAATAACCCAACGCGCCTTTATGGTTTTGTCGCTATTTTCAGTTTGAAGATGAAGAGTTTGTTTTCCTCCTGCACAGAGATCCACACTCTTCACTAAAGCAGGTCGGATAATATAAACCCCCATTTCCCTAGCGCGCGATAGCACTTCCTCATCCAGAACAGAACGGTCGAGCAGAAAAGACGGGACCGTTGAGAGATATCTGCCCCCAATTTCAGAGCAGTCCCCGAGATTCTCGCTCTCTTTATTGGAGAACCAAAATCGGAGACCGTTTTTACATAACTGAGTTTGAGTGAGAAATCGGGTAAGCCCAAGAGTACGACATAAAAAATATCCACTCACCTCAACAGTTGCCTCCCCTACCCGCCTCTTAAAAGATGTGTTTTTTTCTATAAGCACTATTCGAAGCGAAGGGTCTTTGCGCTTCAGAATAAGAGCCGTCGAAGCCCCACTTAAAGCGCCGCCGACAATCGCGACATCCCACGACTCACAATCTTCGGAGTGACACGCCTGATTCATCTTTTTACGATATGCTCCTCGACCTTTCGAAGTCAATGGGCTACCTCTGAGATCACTATTTTATGCGTAAATATTGGCTAGCCGGGCTGCAGGGCATTTTATCCGTCTTTCTCCTATGGCGTTTGTTTTAAATTCTTACCGTAATAAGTAAAGCTGGATTTATTTTAACCGGCCTGTGGTCTTAAAATCGGGTCCACCTCTCTGGAAGGTTAAAACTACCAGTGACTCTGGCAGCCACAGGTGCCTACCAAACCTTCCAAACCCTAAGCCTAGGAAAACTAGCTCAAGCAATCAACAACTCACCATTCGCCCTGATATGGAAGCTTGGAAGCCTTTCAACCTCCGCAAAATCACCCTCCGCCCAGTGGCGAAATAGTCCAATAGTTCCCCGGCGAGTGACATGCAACTCACCCTGCCTTACCCAGTGGGGTTAGGCAGATAATAGAGCACTGTCTAGAATGTGACGCCCATTTGCGCACCGAGGACGAGGGCGTTGGGAATGTTACCCGTGCCGCCTGGATTGATGATCCATTGGATGTTCGGCTGGATGTAGGCAAATTTGACGAGATTAAAACGATACCCAATCTCGGCAGCAATTTCGTATTCGGGGGATCCGGCTCCTGTGGCGTTCACCTGTGCTGCGAAGTCGTTGCTGAAATTACCGTAAACAAACCCCAGCATCGTGCAGTCGCTGTCACGTGTTGGGATGAGTCCGCGATAGACAACGCCGCCATTAATCTGAAATGGGAGCTTGGAAATATTTTGTTGCGGCGAGAGCACAACGGCGGACCAAAGAGTCAGACCTTGATCGCTGCCCGCTTCCTCTTGCCAGACCATTTGGTCGGCATGCCAATAAAACCCATAGGAATTCGTGGCCGATTGCGTGGAGTTGAACTCGGTGTATTGCGAAGGAGAGTAGTAGGCCCCGAACCAATAGTGACCTTGAAGACCGCTCATACCGCCCTCACTGGCTTCAGGTTTCACGCTCTTGCCTTCTGAGAGGGATTTCGAAGCGACGGCGGATTTTGCGTCAGAAGGCTTCGAATTGGCGGCAACCGGTTTTTTGAAAAACTCGGGTGTCCAACCAACTTGGCCAATCATCAGAACGCCATCATTGGAATTCATGCTCCAATTCAGACCATGATATTTGTAGAGGTCGGGATTGGTTGTTTGGTAGATGCCGGCCATGGCATTCCAATCAGGTGTGGGGTCGATTCGGACGCGAGCGCCCCAAACGGCGGCAGGGTAACTGGAAAAGCCGGTATTGACGGGAAGGGCTTGCGGGTTGCCGTCGATGCCGTTGTTCATATAGAGCCAGTAGAGGGGCGAGGAGGCAAAGTCATCCCCCGTGGTGAAGCGCCCGATCTTAATAGAGAGCTTATCCTCCAAGAGAAGTTGCTCAAGGGCGAGGGCGTAAAAAACGGTGGTTTGCGTTCCATACACCTGCTGGACAGTAAACTGGTTGCCGATATTTCTCGCAGAAAGGTTGGATCCATTACGGTCAAGGGCACTCACGACAAGGGACAATCCATGCCAACCGAGAAGTTTTTCAAAATCAAACTGGAGGCCGACACTGAAGTTATCGGCATAGGCGAAGCCTTGGCTTTTTCCGCCTACCGGATTGCCGGCGATATTGTTTGTGTAACTTGCGGAGGCTTCTAGGCCGCTGTCATCGATCATGTTTCGAAGTCCCCAAAAGTCTCCCAAGAAGGCATTGCCATGCCACCATTCATCAGAGGTGATGTAGTTCGATGGATACGGGTTGTAGTAGGACCAGAATCGCGAGTGACCAAAAAGCGAACCGTTGTTTGCAATATCTCCGGACGGATCGCCTGGAACTTCGGATTGTGCCATGGCGAATTTGGCGACGCCAGTGAGAAGGAGCAGAGGGAGGAGGAGTTTCTTCATAAGCTTCACTTGTTGGTCTCTCACAAGACCACCCCATTTGACAAAGCTTTTTTGCAATGACGTATCGCGTGTCTTGCACGTTGAAAAAATGATATTATGATGAGTGTCATGTTTGAGCTGACACGCCGCGAACAACTCCTCGTGGCGGGCTTTGTTTTCATCCTTTTGCTTGGGCTAGGTGTCCAGCACTGGAGGCAAACCCGCCCTCTGGAAGTTTCGTTGGAACACGCTCGCAAGACCCACTGATGCAGAACACAGGATTTCAAGAAACCATCGAGGCCCTCTCCCGCGAGGACAACCGTTACAACCCGGAAGCCTACCTTTTTTTAAGGGACTCCCTCGAGGCCACGATTAAACGCCGCAAAAAGTCCCGCAAGGAAACGAGCCCGCACGTCGGAGCTATTGAGTTACTCGAGGGGTTCCGTCTTCACGCACTGAATGAATTTGGCCCGATGGCCTTCATGGTTCTCGACTATTGGGGTGTACGAGTCACGGAAGATGTCGGTCAGATGGTCTTCAATCTCGTGCAAGCAGGCATTTTTGGCAAAACCGACGAGGATACGATCGATTCCTTCCGCGGCGTTTTTGATTTTAGAGAATCGTTTGTGCTACCATTTCTCCCCGAAGAAAACTCTTTGAACGAAGAACCTCCGACCGAGGTCGAACCCTCCTTATGATACTCCGTCGGCTTTTGATCCTTTCCGCCTCTGCCTTTCTATTTATGTCCGCAACCGCACCCGCCGCATCCAGTTCCACTCCCGCTTTACCGGAGTCCGCCGCCCAAGTCTTCACTTATGACAACGGGCTCACGCTCATTGTCGAGGAAGACCGCAGTGCACCGGTGGCAAGCGTTCAAGCCTGGTGTGGCACTGGTAGCATTCATGAGGGCACAAAGATGGGGGCCGGTATGTCTCACATCCTTGAGCATATGTTATTCAAAGGGACGACATCCCGCGCCCCTGGTGAAATAGCCAAGCAAATCCAAAACCGTGGCGGCTACATCAATGCCTACACCTCTTTCGACCGCACGGTTTACTGGATTGATACACCTGCGGATGGAGCCTCGGAAGCTGTCGAAATCTTGGCCGATGCGATGCAAAATGCGACCTTGCCGGAAGCCGAATACACGAAAGAACAAGAAGTCATCCGCCGCGAGTTTGCCATGGGATTTGATGATCCCGGCCGCCAGAGCTCCCAGCTCATGCTCGATACCGTTTTCAAAGAAAGCCCGTACCGCCATCCGGTGATCGGGTATCTCGACGTCTATAATAAGCTCACCCGCGAGGATGTGCTTAACTACTACAAATCCCGCTACGTTCCAAATAACCTGACCTTTGTCGTGGTCGGCGATGTCGATGCAGCCAAGATCCACGAGGAACTCGGTAAACATTTCGCATCCACTCCACGCGGGGCACTCGATCCTGTCTACATAGCCAGCGAACCATCTCAAATGGGACCACGGGTGACCCACGAGGAATTTCCTACAGAGCTTTCCCGCCTCTCGCTTTCTTGGCGCATTCCAGGCCTGACCAACTCCGACACTCCCGCACTCGAAATCCTTGGTGACATCCTCGGAGGCGGCGCGAGCTCGCGTCTCAACCGCGAGATCCGCGAGCGTAAGGAGATCGCACACAGCGCATCTGCAGGCATGTTTTCTCTACAAAATGAAGGTATCTTCGTAATGCAAGCCGTCACCGATCCCGACAAACGTGATGCTGCTGAAAAGGAATCCCTCGCCATCCTCGAAGACCTCAAAAAAAATGGCGTCACAAAGGCGGAACTTGACCGGGCCCGTCGCTCCATTCTCTCCTCGCAATTGGGAGCTCTCACCACGGCACGCGGTAAGGCGAGTGATGTGGGTTCAAACTGGATGCTGACCCGCAACCTGAACTTCTCAAAACACTACATCGACCTGATAGCCAAGGTCACGGAGGCAGATATCCAGCGCGTCGCGAACCGATATCTCCGTGATGACACCATCAATATCACGTCGCTCAATCCCACAGGCTCCCTCGCTGGTAAAAAATTGGGTACCGCTGACATCAAGCCTGGTGAAATCCAGAAATTCACTCTCTCGAATGGACTTCGTCTTCTCGTTCGCGAAGATGCCAGATTGCCGCTCGTATCGATCAATGCCGTATTCCGCGGGGGGCTCTTGGCTGAGACGCGCGAAACAAATGGCATCACGCGCCTTTACTCACAAACCCTTCTCAAAGGTACTAAATCTCGCACCGCCGAGGAACTCGCCGACCAGATCGAAGGCGTCGGCGGTAGCATCGGCTCGGATAGCGGGAATAACTCATTCAGCGTCGGGGTGGAAATCATGCAACCCGACTTGGCCTTGGGCGTGGAACTTCTCTCCGATGTCCTTCTCAACCCCATATTCCCAGATCGCGAGATCGAACTAGAAAAGAAAAGCCAAGTGGCCGGAATCAAAGCCGACGAGGAGCAAGTGACCTCCGTCGCCCGCAATCTGGTTCGCGAAAAACTCTTTGGCAACCATCCCTACGGTCTCCGCAATATGGGATCACCCGACTCGGCTAACGCCATTACCCAAGCTCAACTCAAAGAGTTTCACAAAAGCTTCGCCACTGCCAACAACGGCGTCATTTCCGTTTTCGGTGATGTGAAAGCCGAAGAGGTTCGTCGCCTCTTTGAAAAACACCTTGCCGCCCTCCCTTCTGGGAAACTGGCATTTGAAGAGGTCCCCTCCCCAACTCCAAATCGTAGCGTGCCTCCATCAATTGCCCATTTGGATAAGAAACAGGCTGTGCTCATGATCGGATATCAGGGTGCCTCAGCGAAGGATCCAGACCGCACCGCGCTCGAGATGATCAGCGTTGCCTCTAGCGATCTCGGTTCACGTTTCTTCAACCGCATTCGCGAAAAGATGGGCCTCGCCTATTTTGTGGGAGCCTCCCAATTCTGCGGACTCGCCCCTGGCGCGTTCCTCTTTTATCTCGGGACCGATCCTCAAAAAGTGACTCCTGTCACCAATGAGATGCGATCCGAGATTGCCGATCTTGCCAAAGGCGGGCTCACCGAGGAGGAACTCACCCGCGCCCGCGCGAAGCTCATCGGAGGCGAAGCGATTCGCAACCAGAGCAACAGCGCCTTCGCCGCCGCCTGCGCTGTCGATGAATTGATGGGGCTGGGCTTTGATTCCTACAAGCACCGCAAAGACGATATCGAAAAAGTCTCTCTGGACGATACCCGTCGCGTTGCCGCTAAATTCTTCTCATCCGAAAATGCGGTGGAAGCGACTGTGCTCCCACCCGAAAAAACCCAACCAACCGAAAACAAATAATCCTATGGCCGAAGTTAGAAACTCAATCAACGCTGGTGAAATGGCTCAACGCTTCATGGAGCTTGTCATGATGCAAGCCCAGCAAGCCGCCATGTTCCTTGGCCGCATCCCCAATCCGCAAACGAATCAACCGGAGATCAATCTTCCTTATGCCCGCATGTTTATCGACATGCTGGAAATGCTTGAGGATAAAACTCGCGGGAACCTCTCCAACGAAGAGACGCAAATGCTCACAGGAGTGCTATCCGACCTCCGCCTCGCCTTCGTTCAAGCCTCTTCAAACGCGCCAACCGAGACAGCTTCCCAGCCAGCGCCGGAGCCAATCGCCGAAACGACATCCGAGCCTGCAAAAACCGCCGATCAACCAGAGCCAGAAAGTCGCAAACGTTTCACAAAAAGCTACGGAGCTTAAAAAGCGCGCTTTCAAGCGAACAATTAAGCAATCCCTTTGCTTACGAGCAAAGTTTGAAGGTACCGACATCGAGCCATCTCGGGTGGTTCCATTCTTCTAGCCCGAGGATACTGGGGATGCTAGGCTGTCCGCTTTTTCACACATGGCACGTCCCAAACTCATCATCGCCTCGAGCGAAGCCAATGCCGACATGCTTTACGCATCAGGTTTTCGCGCTCCAGATGCTTTTTCGTTTCTAGAGGTAGAGGGGAAAACCCATCTCCTTTTGAGTGATCTCGAGGTCGATCGAGGACGAGCGGAAGCCAAAGTCGATGTAGTCGATGCCTATTCCGATTTTGAAAAGATCGCCGCGCGCACGTCTTCAAAACGTCCCTCGTTCGCCAAAGTCGTCACAGCTTGGCTGATGGCCAAAAAAGTCACCAAAGTCGAAGTCCCATCCGATTTCCCGCTGGGCTTGGCTAAAGAACTCAAGGCCCTCGGCGTTGCTGTGAAGCCATCCAAGGGCGCCTTTTTGCCTGAGAGGGAAATCAAATCTCTTGCAGAAATCGAAGCGATGGAAGCCGCCACTCGGATCGCTGAAGCCGGGATGAATCGCGGATTGGAGATCCTGCGCGTTGCTCGAATTCAGAAAGACTACACGCTGACTCATCGCGGTTCGCAACTCACCTCAGAACTACTCCGATTGGAAATGGAGACGGCTGTGCTCCAAGCCGGCGGTGTAGCCCGTGGTGACACGATTGTCGCCTGTGGGGAACACGCCTGCGACCCGCATGCACGTGGCACAGGTCCCCTCTTTGCGAATCAGTTGATCATTCTCGACATCTTTCCCCGCGATGCGCGGAGCGGATACCATGGCGACCTCACGCGAACCGTTGTTCGCGGCAACGCCAGTGATGCCCAGCGCCACATGTGGGAGACCTGTCTCACGGGTCAGAAGATGGCCATCAAGGCAATGAAGCCTGGCGTGGAGGGCGGTCCCGTCCATGAGAAGTTAAAACAATTTTTTGCCGCATCCGGATACCCCACCAAGATTGACAATGGTCGTTGGCAGGGTTTTTTTCACGGCACGGGTCATGGACTCGGCTTGGAAGTCCACGAGTCTCCACGCTTCGGCTCAACCACCTTTTTTCCGGGCCAGATCATCACCGTGGAACCCGGCATCTACATGCCAGGCCTTGGTGGAGTGAGACATGAGGACGTTGCGCTCATTCGCGAAAGCGGAGTTAAACTTCTCACCCAAATTCCGAAACCTTTTGAAATATGAGTGCAGCACTTCAACAAATTTCACGTCGCCGCACATTTGCGATCATCTCGCATCCGGATGCTGGAAAAACAACGCTCACCGAAAAGTTTCTCCTCTACGGTGGCGCAGTCCAACTGGCCGGCAGTGTCACTTCCCGCAAGAACCAACGCGCCACGACAAGTGACTGGATGGAACTTGAAAAGCAGCGCGGCATTTCGGTCTCCTCGACAGTCCTGCAATTCGACTACAACGGATGCGTGGTGAACCTCCTCGACACTCCCGGCCACAAAGATTTTTCGGAAGACACCTACCGCGTTCTCACCGCCGTCGATGCTGCCGTGATGGTGATCGATGCTGGTAAAGGCATCGAAACCCAGACGCGCAAACTTTTTGAAGTCTGCCGTCAACGTGGTGTTCCGATTTTCACCTTCATGAACAAGCTCGACCGTCCGGCTCGGCCACCGCTTGAGCTTCTCGACGAACTCGAGTCTGTCCTTGGTATTCACGCCTTGCCCATGAATTGGCCGCTCGGCGATGGAGTCGACTTCAAGGGCGTTTACGACCGCCGCGAAAAATCCGTCCACCTTTTTGAAAGAACTCCGGGCGGCACCTACCGTGCTCCCGTTTCTGTCGGCGGCATTCAGGACGAGGCAGTTCGATCCTCGCTCGCTCCGGATGTTTATTCCAAGGTTTGCGACGAACTCGAGCTACTCGATGGCGCCGGCACGGACTTTGATTTTGCCGCGGTGAGCGCTGGCAAATCGACCCCCGTCTTTTTCGGGAGCGCGATGAACAACTTCGGCGTCCAACTTTTGTTAGATAATTTCCTCAAGCTGGCCCCCTCCCCAACCCCACGTCCAAGCGGGACTAAGGTTGTGCAGCCAGACTACGAGCCTTTCTCGGGATTTGTATTCAAGATTCAAGCGAACATGAACCCGAAACACCGCGATCGCGTTTCGTTCATTCGTGTCGTCTCAGGATGCTTCCGTCGGGATATGTTGGCAACGCATATTCGGACTGGCAAAGCCGTTCGACTCGGCAATTCCCAACGCCTTTTTGCACAAGACCGTGAAACAGTCGATGAGGCATGGGCCGGCGATGTCGTCGGCATCGTGGGCAATTACGATTTCTTGATCGGCGATACGGTGAGTGAAGATCCCTCACTGCAATTTAGCGAGATCCCCCGCTTCCCGCCTGAGTGCTTCGCCTACATCCGAAATTCCAGTACGGCTAAATTCAAACGCTTCCGCGAAGGCCTCGACCAACTCCTCAAGGAGGGCGTGGCTCAGCAGTTTGAGCTTCCTGACGCCGTTGCGCGTGTACCGCTTCTTGGAGCCGTTGGCCCGTTGCAGTTTGAAGTCATGCAATATCGCCTGGAAACGGAATACAGCGCGGACTGCCGCGTGGAAACCGCCCCGTGGCAATTTGCTCGCTGGGTCCTCAAAGAAGGTGCTCCCTTTTTTGATCGCCCTGAGGTCATGCTCCCGAGTGGATGTACGCTTGCACGCGACTCCTTTGGGTTTTGGGTTGTTTTGCTCCCGAGCAGCTGGACGATCGGCTACCTCGAAGAGAAAAATGCCACACTCACTTTCACGGCCACGCCCCCTAACGCCCCCCCTACCTTGGATGCGTAAGCTTTGCTTTGATATTGCTCGCAAGCCTTTCACTGGCGCATATTAGGTTGGTTTGAAAATCGGCTATCTTATTCCTTTGCTTTTGAGCATGTGCCTTGTGACTGCACAGGCCGATTTGTCGTCCCCTGATGCGGAGGATGCATCACGGGCGTTATTGGATTCTGTTGTCACCGATTTCCGTTCGGAAGCCTTCGATTCTGCTCTGGCAAAGTTAATCGAAATCGAAAAAGAAAAGCCGCACGACCCCGAAGTCCTCAATATGCTGGGATCGGTCTACATGAAGAAAAAGGACTTCGTGAGTGCGACCAAATACTTCGACCTCTCCTTAAACAAAAAACCGGGCTATTTTCCGGCGGCATTCAACTATGGAGAATTACTCTTTCTCCAAAAAAAACACACTGAGGCCCGTCGCTATTTTCAGATGCTAGCGGCGCAAGATCCTGCCAATGAGCTTTTGCAGTTCAAACTCGCCCTCTGTGACATCGAAGCCGGAGATGAGGTTCGGGCTAAAAACTCCCTGAACAACATCAAATATCCAGGTGACTCGCCAGCTTGGTACTACGCCCAAGCCGTTTGGGAATACAGGCATTCCAACCCGAAAAAAGCCCGCGCCTACACCGCCACCGCCAAATCGATATTCGGCGACAAGACCCTTCTTTTTGATGAGACTTTTAACAATATTGGCCTCAAACCCTAGATCTCGAGACATTCCATGAGCGACAAAACCACTTTCAACGCAACCCGATCACGCCTCAGTG
>CAMBAQ010000062.1 GCA_945863785.1 Chthoniobacter flavus | reverse complement strand
GATCGTGACCCAGTTCACAGTGTGGAGTCGTGTAGGATTACGTTATAATCGCGGGGGTGAGACCACATGGTTTCTCATTTATAGCTTCCAGACCAAGAAACGATCAAGCCAGAACAGGCTTAGGTGTTGTTCTTATATTTGGCGACTTGCATGGAGTCCGGAGTCGTACCCATAGTGGCATCAGATGAGTTCGCTCAATGGTATGATTCTCGGCCTTGGTCTATTTTTTCTGGGGCTTCAGCTCACAGGTCAAAACATGCGCGCGCTCAGTGGTGGGAGTTTTCGCAATTTAGTGCGGGGCTTGACGGATTCTCCATGGTTGGCGGCTCTCTGCGGCTTGTTCGCGGGTGCGCTTATGCAGAGTGCGACAGCAGTGACCTTTATTTTGGTGAGTATGCTGGGCAGCGGAATCATTCAATCCGCGGCGGCCCGTTTGGTGCTGGTGTGGTGCAATGTGGGACTCACGGCCTTCGCCTTCCTCGCGGCAGTGAATATTTCGCCCATTGTCGCCTACCTCGTCGGTGGGGCCGGCATCTTGATGGGGGCGGTACGAACGAAACCTTGGAATACCTATGCGGGGGCTTTTTTGGGGGTCGGGATCATTTTATTCGGGCTTGAGCAAATCGGCTCGGGATTAGCTCCGCTGAAGGATGCTTTATGGTTTCATGAAATCTTAGAGATGGCTTTGGGGTCGCCGATGCTGGCATTTACGATCGGTTTTGCGGCTTCGGCACTTCTTCAATCCAATACGGGGGCGGCGATGGTGGTCATAACCTTGGCTCAAAGTGGCGCGTTCGGAGTCGCTGAGGCTATGCCACTGATTTATGGGACAAACCTGGGCGCTATTCTTCTGCGAGCGTTTTTGGCTTCGGGTCTCCGGGGTTCTTCTATTCGTATCGTTCGGATGGAGGATTTGTTTTGTGTCTTTGGCGGAGCTCTGATGATGGGGCTTTTGTTTGCAGAAAAGGCAGGGATTCCACTTGTGGGAGCACTGGCCGATAAGATGGACGGGGGAGCACCCATTCAACTGGCGATGGTGTTTTTACTATCTAATTTCATTCCAGCCCTAGTTCTCACTCCCTTTTTGCCGATCTGCGACTCTGTCTTAAAAAAATACTGGCCGAGCGATTTCGAAGATAAGCCGGAGTGCCCGAAATACCTCACCAATCAAGCGCTGGCGGATCCAGAGACGGCGCTGGACTTGATCCCCAAAGAACTCGGCCGCCTTTTTGCGAGTGTGAGTCCCGCGCGGGCCACTATGGATGGAGGGCATGACGAAGGTGCGGCACCGGCCTTTGTCACACTGGGGGGAGCCATTGAAAGTTTTTGCGTTCGGCTCGCCGTCGAAAATCCGCTGACGACGGACCAGTCGCTCCGACTCCAACGTTACCGAGCCTGGTTGCATACGATCCGCCACATTGGTGAGGCTGTTGGGGAATTGGCCTTTTCTCTCGCGGCCCTCCCATCCGGTGCGGAAGCGTGTGCCTCGAGACTCATTGCGTGGGTGACGCAAAATATCACCCTTGGCGCGGAGGCCACTTCAACAATGGAAGTGGAAAAAATCCGCGTCTTTTTTGAGTCCAGCAAACAAAAGGATCCTGCTGTTAGAGAAATGAGGCGGAACTTTCTCGGAAATTGCGGAGCTTTTTCTCCCTCGGGAACACTCGATATGTCCTCGATGGTAGACGACTTCGATATCGCAGCTTGGCTCATCCATCGCCTCTCCAAACTCCAGATGCAGTCGATGGAGCAGTCGGTTTAGATGGATCTCAAACACGGTTTTTGAAAAAACGTGTGGACGTTCGGCGTTCTCTCGGACACCTTTCGTGCCCTTTAATTTTCATATGCTTACGCTTTCACAGGTCACAAAATCATTTGGCGGGAGAATCCTCTTTGAGGAAGCCGCGCTGCAGGTCAACACGGGAGACCGCATCGGACTTATCGGACCCAATGGGGCGGGAAAATCGACGCTTTTTTCTCTGTTGCTCCGCAATGACGAACCGGATGAGGGGCTTGTGACGATGCAACGCGGGGTGCGCGTGGGTTTTCTTCCCCAGGAGACCGCCGCTGTCACGGATGAAACCGTCATGGAGCTCGCAGCTGGCGCAGAGGCTGATGGCCGTGCAGAAGCCATGGCGAAGCGCATCCTTGCTGGGTTGGCCTTTCGTGAGACGGATTTTCATCGTCCAGTAGGCGAATTGAGCGGCGGATGGATCATGAGAGCGCATCTAGCCCGATTGCTTGTGGAGGAACCCGATCTTCTCTTGCTGGACGAGCCCACCAACCATCTCGATCTTGAAACGTTGGGGTGGTTTCAAAACCACTTGGTGGGATATCCTGGAGCGATTTTGACGATTTCTCACGATCGGGAATTTCTGAATCTCATCTGCCGTGGCATTGTGGAGATTCGTCACCGTAAACTCATTCGCTATACGGGAAATTTCGATGCCTGTTTGGAACAAAAAAAGGCCCGTGAAGAACAACAACTCGCCGCCTACCGTAATCAACAAAAAGAGATCGCTCATCTTGAAGATTTCATTAATCGATTCCGGGCAAAAGCCAGTAAAGCCGCACAGGCACAGGATCGCATCAAGCAACTCGGTCGCATGGTGCGTATCGAAGCTCCGGAATCCGACGAGCCGACGGTGAGCTTTCGCTTCCCGCAACCCCCACGCGGAGGCCAAAAGGTCATCGCACTCGAAGGGGTGCGCCAAGCGTATGGTAATAATGTCATCTACGATGATCTCAACCTTGAGATCGAAAAGGGCCAGCGCACCGTGCTGGTGGGACCCAATGGAGCAGGCAAGTCCACGCTTCTGAAGATCCTTGCAGGACAATTAGAGCTCGAAGCGGGTACGCGCACGCCTGGGCACAACTGCAGTATCGGCTACTTTGCGCAGCATCGCACAGAGGCCCTCGACGTGAAAAGAACAGTCCTTGAGGAAGTGCAGTCGATCGCTCGTCCGGTCCCAGAGCAGGCTGCCCGAACCGTTCTTGGTGCGTTTCTTTTCCGTGGGGACGATGTTTTTAAACGCGTGAGTGTACTTAGTGGTGGTGAAAAAAGCCGACTCGCGCTGGTGAAGTTGCTTCTCGATCCGCCTAATTTTCTTTTGTTGGACGAGCCAACGACCCACCTCGACATGCCGAGTATCGATGCGCTCATCCGGGCGCTTCAGCCCTACGATGGGACGGTTTACTTTGTCAGCCACGATGTGCATTTTATTCGCGCGATGGCCACGTCGGTCATTCATGTGCAGGCCGGTCGCATCACCCGTTACGCGGGGGATTACGAGTATTATCGAGAGAAATCACAAGTGGGTGGGGGAGCCCGTGCTGGTACGGTCGCCTCGCTAGGAAACTTCCAGCCTTCCGCTCCGTCGGTCGCTGCTGAAGAAGCTCCGAAACTCGGTCTCAAGGAAATGCGGGCTCAGCGCCGCGCTGAGGCGGATGCTCGCAAAGCCGCAGCCAGTGAACGCCGTGCCCGCGAACAGCGTGTTTTTGCGTTGGAAGATGAAATTCATAAATTGGAGGCCTCTCAGCGCGAACTGAGTAATCAGCTTGAGGATCCTGCTACTTATGAAAATCCATCACTCGCGATGGAAATCAACCGCAAGCTCGCTGGGGTGGCTGATGCTCTCGAAAAAGCGAATGCCGAGTGGCTCGCTTGCGCTGAACCCACTGAAGCCCTAGTTTAGGACGCAACCATGATTCCCTTTCGCAATCTCGCCGAAACTCGCACGCCTGACGGTTCCCGCTTTTCCCTTCATGAGCACGATGGGGATTTTTTTCTCAAACTCAATGGTCGCCAGCTCATGGGATCGAATCTGACGACATCTGAGATCATGCTGGCCGATTTGGCATGTGGTTTTTTCAATGCTCCGGATCGTCCGCGCATCCTCATTGGTGGACTGGGCTTGGGATTCAGTCTCTGTCGTGTGCTTGAAATTGCAGGACCGACGGCTGTCGTGGTTGTGGCCGAGCTTCTCCCTGAAGTCGTTGCTTGGAATCGGGAGTTCTTGTCCGAGTTGAACGGCAAGCTGCTCGATGATCCTCGCGTGAAAATCGTCACGGGCGATGTTTTCGATTGCATCAAAAAAGGCCCCGGTACCTACGACGCCATTATCCTCGATGTGGATAATGGACCGACCTCCTTTGTTCAGGCCAAAAATTCACGCCTCTACACCAGCAAGGGCCTTGCCACTATTCGTGCTGCACTGCGACCCGGTGGACGTGTCGCGATCTGGTCTGCCGAGCGTGAACCTGCTTTTTTGACCCAACTCGCTCGCTCGGGATTCCATGCTCAGGAATATGAAGCAAAGGCTCACGAGCGCGCCAAGCGTGCCGCCTACCGGATTTACGTTGGTGAAGTCGCCGTTCAGGAAAAGGAGGAAGAACCCCTTCGCGAAACTCAACGTCCTTTTGCAGTTAAGCGACGCACTCGCTGACCCTGCTGGATATTGTAGCAGGGTCGAAGTTTGGGAAAATATCCACGCTGGTCGAATGGGTGTGGCCGGCGGCAAGGTGGTGAGCAGCGGTGTAAGCGATCATCAACGCGTTGTCGGTGTGAAGTCCTGCGGGTGCCGTGAGGAGAGTGAGGTTATCCCGCTCGGCTTTTGCCATGGCGAGCGCGCGTAAGCTGGCATTGGCGCTCACGCCTCCGCTGATGGTGACAATTTGACGTCCCTGTTTCGCTGCTGCGCGGAAAAGTTTTGCAACGAGGACCTCGGTGACGGCGGCTTGAAAGGACGCGCAGATATCCGGCATGCCATCCGTGATGGGGCCGTTTTTTTCTAAAAAGATCCGTAGGGCGGTTTTGAGTCCGCTGAAGCTGAAGTCGTAGTCGCCGGAATCGATCATTCCTCGTGGGAAGTCGTGTCGCTTCGGGTTCCCTCCACGTGCGAGTCGGTCGATTTCTGCTCCACCCGGATAACCGAGGCCAAGAAGTTTGGCTACCTTGTCGAAGGCCTCGCCGGCGGCATCATCGAGGGTTCGGCCAAGGAGTTCGTATTTTCCGAATCCCTCAACGTCGAAGAGAAGCGTGTGACCGCCGCTCACCACCAAGGCGATATGTGGGGGGATTTCCGCTTTGCCGAAAAAGGGCGAGAGCAAGTGACCCTCGATGTGGTTGATCGCGAGAAAGGGTTTGCCTGACCCAAGGCTCAGGCCCTTGGCCGTCGAGGCGCCAACGAGGAGGGCGGAGGCGAGGCCTGGGCCGGTCGTCGCCGCGATGGCGTCGAGATCAGAGACATCCATCCCTGCTGACTCTAAGGCCTGATTGATGATGTGGGGTGCGGAAATGAGATGGTTGCGCGAGGCGACTTCGGGCACCACTCCGCCGAATTGGGCGTGGATCGAGGCTTGGCTGAAAATCTCATGCGCGAGTACTTCGTCGAACCCCCGCAAAATCGCGGCGGCCGTTTCGTCGCACGAGGTCTCGATAGCGAGGAGCGTGGGCTTGGATATCATTTCTTTGCGTGGGGGGTGCCTTTCGCGCTAAGGATCATGGCTTGGAGTGCATCGACAGCGCGGTCGAGTTGGGGGTCAGCGGGAGGCGTTGCAGGTGCGCTTGCATCCTCTCCCTTTCTACGCGAGCGAAGGAGAGTCGTTTCTTGATCGTGTGTGAGAGTTGCACGAATGTGTGGGCTCACGCCCTGCTCGTGAATGAGTTTGCGACTGGGGGTAAAGTATTTTGCGGTGGTGAGTCGTGCGGCGGAGCCATCGGGAAGCGATACGACACTTTGCACAGATCCCTTGCCGAAGGTGGTCTCGCCAACAAGGAGCGCGCGACCTAGGTCCTTGAGCGCTCCGGCGACGATCTCCGAGCCGCTCGCGCTGGCATAGTTTGTTAGGACGACGATTGGGTATTCCCGCTGCGAGGTCGATTTTGCTGAGGTGCGGTATTCTCTCGATGGAGTGCGACCCTCGGTCGAAACGACCAGCGTGTTGGGTTCCAAAAATTCCCCGCACACATCGACCGCACTGCCGAGAAGCCCGCCTGGATTGTATCGCAGGTCGAGCACGAGTGCATCCATGCCACTTTTTTCGAGGTTATTGAGAGCAGTCGCGAGTTCCGAAGCGGTGGGTTCGTTGAACTGCGTGATGCGGACATACCCGATGCGTGGCCGTGTTTTTCCTAGAGACGGGAGGATCTGTGCATCCTTCACGCTGGGCACTTTGATGATGGCGCGGATGATCTCAAAATCTTTCACCTGTGATGTTGAAGGGCGGTTGATCGTTAGAGTCACCTTCTCGCCAACCTTGCCGCGAAGTTTGTCGATGGCGGAGTTGATGTTGAGCTTCTCGGCCGATTCGCCGTTGATCTTTAAAATCTGATCGCCAGGGAGGAGTCCTGCCTCAAATCCGGGAGTGTCTTCCATCGGGTGGAGAACGGTGAGGATGCCGGCTTTCTGAGTGAGGGTGACCCCGAGTCCCGCGAATTCGCTTTTTGTATCTTCCTGCATGCTCTTGAAATCCTTCGGTTCCATGAACTGGCTGTGCGGATCGAGGTTGTCGAGCATGCCGTGCAGGGCGCTATAGGTGAGATCTTTGTAGCTGGTCTTAGAATCGTTAACGTAGTCTTGACGGATCAATTGCATGGCCCGTGTGAGGATTTCAAGTTGCTCGTAGGGGGAATCCTCCTTTTCGGAACGCTGGGTGGTTTCCCCCCTAGCCGAAACGCACGCAAGGAGCAGTGTTAAAAAAAGGAGATAACGCATCGGCATAGATTAGCATCCCCATCGACTTTGCCAAATGCGGATCTCTTTATTGCGTTGGAATAAATGCACCGACAGCGAGCACGCACATTGACTCCGATGGTTTGATCACACAAAAATGAAAAGCTAGGCGACAATCCCATGAAAAACCTTTTCCGCACCAAATCCATCGAGCAACTCACCCGCGAGGCCCAAGACGGTAGCACTGGTCTGAAGCGCGTCTTGACCCGCATGAATCTCATTGCGCTTGGTATCGGCGCCGTGATTGGAACTGGCATCTTCGTGCTCACGGGTCATGCGGCGGCGGACTTCGCCGGTCCTGCTGTGGCGCTTTCTTACGTGTTGTCCGGTCTGGGCTGCCTCTTTGCCGGCCTCTGCTATGCGGAGTATTCGTCCGCGTTGCCGATTTCGGGCAGTGCCTACACTTATACCTATGCGACGCTGGGTGAATTCATGGCGTGGATTATCGGATGGGATCTGATTTTAGAATATCTCTTCGCCGCATCCACGGTCGCCGTGGGTTGGTCGAAACACTTCATTCCTTTCATGAAGGATTTTTTTGGCATTCAACTTCCTGAGCATTTCTGCCGCGCCCCACTCGACTATGTGGATGGCAAGATGATCGCCACAGAAAACTTCATCAACGTTCCCGCGATCTTGTTGATCTGGGTGATTACGGCGCTTCTCGTTGTGGGAATCAAGGAATCCGTCCGCTTCAACAACGTGATGGTCGCGATCAAAGTGGTGATCATCTTAGTGGTCATCGCGCTGGGTTGGGGGTATGTGAACCCCGACAACCTAACGCCATTCATTCCTGAAAACACCGGCGAGTTGGGGAAATTCGGATGGAGTGGCATTCTCAAGGGAGCCGGAGTGATCTTTTTCGCCTATATCGGATTCGATGCCGTTTCAACCGCCGCGCAGGAAACCAAAAACCCCCAGAAAGATCTCATCTGGGGAATGATCGGTTCGCTGGTCATCTGCGGTATCCTTTTTGTGGCCATGTCGGTGGTGCTTTGCGGTATGGTGGACTACAGGGAACTTCGCGTTGACGCTCCCGTTGTTTACGCTTTGGAAAAAGCTGCTGGCGATGGCTTGAAATGGCTGCGCATGGCGGTGGAGTTAGCTGTTCTCGCTGGGTTGAGTTCGGTGATCCTCGTTCTCCTGATGGGCCAACCGCGCATTTTTTTAAGCATGGCTAAAGACGGATTGCTGCCTCCCGTTTTTGCTAAAGTGCACCCCAAGTTCCGCACCCCCTATATCACCACGATCATGACCGGACTTTTGTGCTCCGTGATGGCCGGGTTCCTTCCGCTCAATCTTCTAGGTGAGTTGGTCTCGATTGGCACATTGCTCGCCTTCACTGTGGTTTGCATCGGTGTGGTGGTCCTGCGGAAGACCCGTCCCGACATGCCTCGTCCTTTCCGCACCCCCTTGGTGCCACTGATTCCGATTCTCGGAGCGTTGATTTGTGTGGCGCAAACGGTACTGCTTCCTTCAGATACTTGGCTGCGTTTGATCATCTGGATGGCTCTCGGAGTGGTGGTCTATTTCCTCTATGGAAGGAAGCACAGCCACCTCAATGCGCCAGAGTAACGGGCGGCTTGTTCGCGAGCTTTATTGAGGCTTCACGTTCGGCGGAAGCGCGCCGAAGCCGAGTGCAGTCACTCCCGATTCATTACATAGATCCAGTACTTGCAGGATCCTTTCGTAAGGGACGGATTTGTCGGATCGCAGGACCACGGATTGTCCCGCATCCAGCTTCACCAAGCTGGAGAGCATGTCGCGCAGACCGGCATCCTTGATGGGACGTTGGTTCACGGTGATCTCACCGCCGGGGCGGATATTCACTAGGATAGGGGATTTGAGTGCGGAATGTTGCGGGGCGGAGGAAGACTTGGGAAGTTCGATGGCGAGTTCGGACTCGACTCGGCTTTCCGTCCAGCTCACGAGAAGGAAGATCACCAACACGAGCAGAACGTCCACGAGGGAGGTGACGTTGAAAAAGAGGCCCTGTGGCGTTTGTCTAGCGCTTCGAAAGGTCATTGTGTTCGAGGTTCCAAGGCTAAGTGGGTTTCAGTATTCCTGCAAACCGGAATCCGTATTAAAATGCTTTTCGCAGATGGCTGGGCAGGATGCCGAGTTGTTCGCGGTACTTGGCCACTGTACGCCGCGCGACGCCTAGGCCGCGTTCCGATAGCATCTTGACGATGTTTTGATCGCTGTATGGGTGCTGGGAGTTTTCTTCCCGTACGATTTGAGCTATGGCCTGACGGACGCTTTCGTTACTCACCGTTTCCCCATCGCTATTCGTGTAGCCGTGGGTGAAGAAATACTTCATTTCAAAGATGCCCTGCGGAGTCGCCATGAATTTACCCGCCGCCGCGCGACTGACCGTCGTTTCATGAACGCCCACGGCATCGGCGACTTGGCTCATGGTCATCGGCTTCAAGTGGGCCGCGCCAAGATCCATGAATTCCTTCTGCTGGATGACGATTTCCCGGGCGATGTTCAATATCGTCTGCTGGCGTTGCTGGATGCTTTTGATGAAAAAATTGCCCCCTCGGATTTTATCACGGAGGTAATCCCTCACTTCCTTCGTGCTCCCAGAAAGCATGTCCTTGTAATCATCCGAAATCCGGAGCCTAGGTATCTCGTCGCTGTTGAGCGAGACCGAGTATCCTTCCCCATCGTTTTCGATGAGCACCTCGGGAGTCACGATCTGGTTGGTGTCGGGTGAGTAGGCGCGGCCGGGCATCGGATCGAGTTGAGCGATCACCTCCGCGGCATGCTGGATCTCGGCGACTTCCAGATTGAGGGCCTTTGCGATTTCGTGGAGCTTTTTGCGGCCGAGTTCATCGAGGTGGTGCTTCACTATGCGCGCCTCGGTCGAGTATTGGCGTCCTTGGTGCTTGAGTTGTTGCAACAGGCATTCGGAGAGGTTGCGTGCTCCCACACCAGGTGGATCAAATTCCTGCACCTTTTCCAATACGCGTTCCACATCAAGTGACATTACGTCGATACGGGTTGCGATATCTTCTATTTCGGCACGCAGATACCCTCCGGCATCGAGGTCCCCGATGATTTCGACGGCGATTTCGGCGTCCTCCCTCGGCCAGGAGGCAGTGCTGAGCTGCTCCAGTAAATGCTCGGCGAGGGTGGGGGGGCGAACTTGGGAGTCCAAAAAATGCTGCCTGCGCTCGAGGG
>CAMBAQ010000061.1 GCA_945863785.1 Chthoniobacter flavus | reverse complement strand
TCCGTCCACGAACGGCTCGATCATTCCTTTTTCTTTCGCCATCCGGCGAATCCATTTGTCGGAGCAGACTGACATTACATTGAAAGGCCAGGGATTTTGAGGCCGCCGGTGAGCTTGCCCATCTCGTCTCCGGCGATTTTTTTGGCATCGTTGACCGCTTGCCGAACGGCGCTGAGGACGAGATCCTCGAGCATCTCGACATCGGTCGGATCGACCACCTGCGGATCAATTTTGATCGCGGTGATGTCGCCGGCGCCGGTGGCGGTGACTTTCACTTTTCCACCACCCGAGGTGGATTCGACGATCCGGTTCGAGAGGTCCGCTTGCGCATCAGCCATGCGTTCCTGCATGCGCTGGGCTTCTTTTAACATTTTTGCGATGTTCATATGGTTTGAGTCTGAAGAGTGCCTTTGAATATTTCGAGGGCTTTTTCTATGAGGGGGTCATTAAGGAAGTCCTCCATGGGATCGACCGGAACTGCCGGGGCGGCCACTTCGACCACCGGAACAGGCGCTGGTGCTGGTTCCTCGCGAATTTCCTCGGGGATCTCGGGCTGGAGTTGCTCATCGAATTCAAACACGATACGCAACGGTTTTCCCAAATCTTTCAGGAAGCGCGACTCGATATCCTTGATCCCCTGCTCCATGAAAATCGAACTGGCGGAGTCCTTCGCCGACACGGGAAAGCGGACGATACACTTTCCATCATCGACGCGGTCAAATACCCCGTCACGCAACCAACCGAAACGAATGAAGGAGTTTTTTGCAAAATCAGCAGCGATTTTTTCCCACGACGTGGGGGCATCTATCCGAGATTCGATGTCCTTGGGCGGAGCGGGCTCGGCAACCTTGGGCAGCGGCGCTGGAGTTGATACTGGAGCCTTAGGTTCAACGGCCTTAGGTTCAACGGCCTTGGTAACGGGCGCCGGCTCAGGGGAACGTAGTTCTACTGGACGCGATGGCGCGAGTGGACGAGCGGGCCGCGGGGCTGGGACTTCGCCACTGCAAAGTCCAGACAAGGCCTCGATGACGTCCGTGAGGCTGGTCTCATCGAGAAGGTGGAGGGCCTTGATGACCGCCACATCGAGTTGGAGTTTTTTGTCAGCGACCCACTTCATGGCGGATTCAGCGCCGCCGAAGTGCTCAATGAGTTCGAGGAGCTTGGCTTGAGGCACCTCGATTTGTCCGCCGCAAGCCTGTGCCACGAGTCTGTCACGAAGATGACCTATAAGCTCCGCCGTGAGACGGGAAAGATCCTTACCGGCATCTGACTGCATTGAGACGATGCCTAGCGCGGCTTGAGCGTCAGCCGCGAAAAGCGCTTGGGCCAAATTCGCCACCACTTCACGTGGGGTGAAGCCGAAGACATCCATCACATCATTCATGGTGATTCGCTCTCCACAGAAGGCGACCATTTGATCAAGCATGCTCTCGGCATCGCGAAGACCGCCGTCAGCCCCATGCGCAATGGCGTCGGCGGCATCTGCATCGAGGGCGATCTTCTCGTTCTCCGCGATATAGAGGAGATGCTTTTGAATCAGCTCCGAAGGAATGCGGCGCAGATCAAAGCGCTGGCAGCGACTGGTAATAGTCGCCGGCACTTTTTGCGCCTCGGTAGTCGCAAAGATAAATTTCACATGGGCCGGTGGTTCCTCGAGGGTCTTGAGGAGGGCATTGAAGGCCCCCGTGCTGAGCATGTGAACCTCATCGATGAGGTAAATTTTGAATGGTCCGCGCGTGGGGGCGTAGGCGGCGTTGTCGCGAAGGTCGCGAATATTTTCGACACCATTGTTGCTCGCTCCGTCGATCTCGATCACATCCAGATTGCGTCCCTCGGCGATCTCCTTGCACACGTCGCAAACTCCGCAGGGCTGCGAAGTGGGGCCGTTCACGCAATTGAGCGCCTTCGCCAGAATGCGGGCGGTCGAGGTTTTTCCAATGCCGCGCGGGCCGACAAAAAGATAGGCTTGAGCCAGGCGGCTTGCATTGACGGCGTTCTGAAGTGTCCGCGTGATATGATCCTGCCCAATAACCTCGGCGAAGGTTTGGGGACGATACTTGCGGGCAAAAACTCGGTAACTCACAGCGTGAACACTAAAGGTGCCCGCCCAACTCATCCAGTAAGTTTTTTTAAAGGTTTGTCGTCCGAGCGAAAAAATCCCTGAACAATTAAAATCCCGTTTTTACGAATTGATGCCACCGCGTGGGACTGCCACTCTCCGACTAGTTTCATGTCTCCCCTCGAATGTAAAAACCTTCCATTTCGAACTACCCAGCGGGGTGGCGAAGTCGAGGGGTTCAGCGATTGCTTTCATTCCGGTGAGATCGTTGGATTCTGCGACGATCGGGATTTCGGTTCGCTTTTGAACATTCTTGGCATGATCGAACGTCCGACCAGCGGCGGATTGAGTGTGCTTGGCGAGAACGTCCTCGAAATGCAGGAGAATGAGGCTTGGCAACTCCGCGACCGAGCTTTCGGCTATCTATTCACTCATCCCCACTTGCTGCCGACATTCACCGTCGCCGAGAATGTGGCCATGCCCTTTTTTCGGATCTGCGGAAAACGTGAAGATCTCGCGAGCGAGCGAACAAGCGAGGTGCTCCTGTTCACGGGCATCCGGCATCTCTGTGGAACGCTGGTCGGGAACTTGGATGAACCCACCCGCTGGCTGGTGGCTCTCGCGCGAGCGATCGTACACCGCCCACCACTGCTTGTGGCCATTTCTCCGCCCTCCCCCGACCTACTCCCTCTCGTCCGCACTCTTGCGGACACCGAGGGCATGGCGATTCTCTGGAGCGGCGAAAAAAATCACCTTCTTCCATTTGCCGATCGCATTCTCGATGGCGGCTTTTCACCAAGACTGGCGCCATGAAAGCGCCCGAGCTCCCACCAACAAACGGCCTTGCATCGTCGCATCTAGCATTCGCGCTGTTCTGGCTCCCCTCCGAGCGCCGCCGGGACGCTCTTCTTTTTTACCGTTTTTGCAGAGCTATTGACGATATCGCTGACGACTCCAATCGCACTGCGAACGAGAAACGTCGCCTCCTCGACGCCTGGCTGGAGGCCGACGAATGGCCTTCGGAGTTGGAGTTGCTCCTGCAGCGCCACTCGATTGACAGAGGCTTGCTCCAAGCTGTGGTTCGGGGTTGTTCGATGGATATCGAGCCCCGCCGCTACGCCACCTTCGGGGAACTCGAAGACTATTGCTGGTGTGTAGCCTGTGCCGTTGGACTGGTCTCCATTCGCATTTTTGGGTGCACCGATCCTGCGAGTGAAACCTATGCGGTGCACCTCGGGCATGCACTTCAATGGACGAACATCCTGAGAGATGTTGGCGAAGATGCCCGCCAAGGGAGAATTTACCTCCCGCTGGAAGGACTCGATCGCCACGGCGTTACCGTCGATGAGATTTTGGAGCAACGTCCCGGAAAGGGGTTTCTACCCCTCATGCGGAATGGCGCAGCGCGGGCCCGCTCGAGATTCGCTGCTGCCGAGGCGCCGAAGAGCGATTTTTCCGCCCTCCTCCCCGCACGCATTATGCGAGCCGTTTATGAAAAAATACTCAGCCGATTAGAGCGTAAGGGCTTCCCTGTTTTTCAATCGCAGTGCCGAGTCAGCATGATCGAAAAGTTAGCCGTGGCCGCACGTGTCTCCCTTCAAAGATCGCCTTGATCCATCAGAGCCCCCTCTCGCGACTTGCTTTATGCGAAAAGTATGCAATGAAATACTTATATGGAACATCCCCTCAAAAAAGAAGAGTTGAACGATGCTGTCAAAATCCTTCCAGGCTGGGATTATGTGGAAGGTCGGCTTTGTTCGGAGTTTCAATTTAAAAACTTCGTTCAAGCATTCTCCTTCATGACTGGCGTGGCTCTGGAGGCTGAAAAAATGAACCATCATCCGGATTGGTCGAATTCCTTCAACGTGGTTCGCATTAGCCTTGTCTCGCACGATTCAGATTGCGTCACTGACAAGGACATCCTCCTTGCGAGGAAAATCCAGCAACTCGCCGCCGTCTACAAAGACTAAAAACAGACCATCACTTCTGGACTGCACCCAGCGCGGTCTATGCAAAGATTGTGCCGCGCACTCGACAATGCTAGCGCGACTCACTCCGTCGATTGCGCAAAAAAACCCGTTCTGCGGTTAAGCAGAACGGGTCTCTTCCACAGCCCTTGCGGGCTGATGCGGAGGGGAAATTAGATCGCGGCCTTGAAAGCTTTGCCAGGAACAAACTTCACAGTCTTGGAAGCCTTGATTTTGATTTTAGCACCGGTCTTAGGATTCACACCAGCACGGGCCTTACGGTTGCTGATTTTGAAAGTTCCGAATCCAATGAGCTGGACGGTCTTTGTTTTTTTGACTCCAAGCTTGATGCCATCGATGACGGCGTTCACTGCGCGCTCGGCATCCGCTTTGGTGGAGTCGAGTGTTTTTTGTACTGCTACTGTGAGTTCAACTTTGTTCATGTTTTGTGGGTTTTGTATTTGGTGTTGTCGTTGAAACGGCGAACGGTTCAAGACCAGCAAAATCGGCATGCACTGTCAAGCGAAGCTCTAATTATTTAAATGAGTCCGATCAATTGGACTCATCGGCGGCGACAGGCTCGGGAGCGGGATTGGATGGCTCTTCTGGTTTTGGAATTTGCGCTACGGGATCTTTCTCCGGCTCCTTAGCGCTGGCTTTTTTGGAATTGTAGATTTCACGAAAGGCTTTCCCGATAAGCGGAGCCGCATGAGAACCACCATGCACCGACTGGTCATTCGGCTCCCCTTCATAGAGCGCGGTGAAGGCGTAGCGAGGCTCGCCGGCAGGCATGAATCCTGTAAACCAGGCCGCAATTCGCTGCCGATCAGTCGGCCCCCATTGCGCCGTGCCAGTCTTACCTGCCACATCGATCCCTTTGACTTGTGCACTGTGCGCAGTGCCTTGGCCATCGCTAGTCACGGCAACAAGCGCCTTGCGTAGTTCCTCCCGAACGCTCGGCGATACAGGAATCTCCTCGCGAATGCGATCGGGGTAAGCGGCGATGACCTTGTTATCAATCGTCTGAACTTGAAGAACAAGACGGGCCTGATGGACCGTGCCCCCATTCGCAACGATGGACATGGCCTGCGTCATTTGAAGTGGGCTGATAAGGATGTCACCTTGACCAATGGACATATTCGCCACATCGCCACCTTTGATTGTGCGCTTGTGCACGCGCTGCATGTAGTCGTCATCGGGAATGTTGCCCACGGCCTCGGCTCGGAGTGGAATACCGGTGCGCCGCCCGAGACCGAGCTGTGTCGCATATTGGATGATAGGTTCCGGCCCGATCTTCAGCCCCGCTTGATAAAACCAAGTATTGCAGGATTGCGTCAGCGCCTCCTTGAAATTCAATCGACCGGCATCAACTTTCTTCCAGTTTTTAAAAACATGGTTTCCGACGGCAAACTCTCTCGGGCAGGCAAACATCTCGTCGGGTTTGATCAGTCCGGAATTCAGCGCAGCAAGGCCCACAAAGGTTTTGAAGGTCGACCCTGGCGGATATGCTGATCGGAACGCCCTAGGCACAAGGGGATCGGCGGTGTCGTTCGAATAGGCTGAAAAAACGCTCTGTTTGACGGTGGGAACAAAGTCATTGGGATTGAATGCCGGATACGAAACCATGGCCAAGATTTCTCCATTATTGGGATCCATCACGACCATCGCTCCGCGCTTGGCATTTTTCGCGAGGGTTTTCTCACACGTCTCCTGAATATTCATATCGAGTGTGGTGATGACGTTGTATCCCGGCACAGGTTGCCGCGCGACACGTTCCGAGGATTTTTTCCCATTTGGACCGAAGGTGATTTGAAGGAGTCCTGGTTGACCACGAAGCTCTTTATCAAAAATCTGCTCTATCCCCTCCCTCCCCTCGCTCTCGGGAAAGATGAGATCGTTGTTCTCGATTGGCCTAGCGGAGAGGGGAGCTTGCGGACCCGTGTAGCCAATGATGTGCGCAGCAAGCGGTCCACTCGGATAGAAACGAACATAGGTCTGCCGCAACACCTGATCAGGTGGCATATTTTTTTGGAGCTTGGTGATTTCGCCGGGTAAGAGATCCTCGGCGATATCCAGAGGAAGAACGCCGCGGTTCTTGTAATGATTGAGAATCGTGGCATCGGGCACTTTCATATCCCGATTAATGAGGCTGCTCGAGAGCGCAATCTGACGCCGCGCAAACGAAACGATCTTCTCATCTGTCCAGTCCAATGGTGTCGGAAAAATGATAGCGAGATTATAGCTCACCCGATTTTGCGCGAGGGGAAGACCGTTGCGGTCGGTGATTTGGCCGCGCGGTGCGGGAATAAGAAGGGAGAACGTTCGAGCCTGCTTTTGCGTCTCCCATGTGGGCTTCGGATTTTCCACGATGCCCGTATTGTCGATCATCGTATCTCGGGCCATCAGGACGACCGGAAACAGGAAGAACATGGCGAACTTGCAAAATTTCATCTTCACACGATAGCAAATGCGTTTTTATTCTCGAATGGAAAAAACTTTTAAGATTGCGCTCCACCGGATGCCAAACCAAGGTCTGCGCCATGTCATTCGGCTTCTTTAAGGCCCTGATCCAAGCACCGACCACGGTCGGCGCTATTTGGCCGTCCTCACCTTGGCTTGCAAAGGCCATGGTTAGTACGTCCTCGATCCAATCCGCATTGAGTGTCGTCGAGCTAGGACCAGGCACCGGCGCCTTCACGGGCCATATTTTGGAAAGCCTCGCACCGGGTGCCCAATTCACCGCTATCGAGAAAAGCCCCGATCTCGCGCGGTCAGTTTCGCGCAAATTTCCGAATGCAAAGATCATCGAAGGTTGTGCCACCGATCTACAGAACCACCTCGATTCGGAAAACATCCCCCGACCGAGCGCGATTTTGTCGGGCTTGCCGTGGGCGGTTTTTGATCAAACCTTGCAGTGCTCGATCTTGGATCAGATTCACGGTGCCCTCGTCGAGGGAGGAATTTTCACGACATTTGCTTATTACGGACCGCATCGCTTGAGGTCGGGACGCCGCTTCCGAGCAAATCTGGAACGCATCTTCAAAGATGTCCAGCGAACCCCTGTGGTGATGCAGAACTTTCCGCCCGCCTTTATTTACTACTGCCGCCGATAATTTTCGGAGGCAAGAAAAGCACCCAACTTTTCCATCGGTAGGCCGATGACATTGGAAATCGAGCCTTCGACCTTGGCTATGAGTCTGCCATTGTCATCCTGTGCGGCATAGGCCCCAGCTTTATCCAGCGGGTGGATGGTTTTCAAATACGCCACTATTTCCTTTTCGGAGAAGGCATGAAATGTGACCAGGGATACCTCTGCAAACTCTTTCAACCCCTCGCCGGTTCGACCCATTGCGACTCCTGTGACCACTTGGTGCGTGCGACCGGACAAAACCGTCAGCATTTTCATAGCCTCCGCAAAATCCACGGGTTTCCCGTAAAAACGTCCATCCAGCCAAACCACGGTATCCGCCGCGACCACGATTTCACTTGGGTATTGAGGGGCAACGGCCGTCCACTTTCGCTTCGCGTTGATGACAGCCAAGGCCTCTGGCCCTTCATGACACGAATCAATCTCCTCAACATCCGAGGCGGCGATCAAGACATCATAGCCCGCCTCCGAAAGAAGATCGCGGCGGCGCGGAGAGGCTGACGCCAAAACGAGTCGCGGACGCGTCAAGTCAACCCTCCGATCAAACACGGCTACTGAGCAGCGTCGTATTCTCCCCGGATTCCTTCGAGGCGTTTACGCATCGCGCGGGAAGATTCCGGACGGGAACTGATTTTTGAGGTGATGCCCCAGATGATCGGCACAAGAGCGGCGACGCCCAATCCGACGAGAGCGATACCAGCGCTACGGCGGGCATTTTGACCAATGCTTTCGGCCACTAGAAAACCAGCACCGAGTCCGATCGCGACCTGCGAAAACCCAACAATCCCAGAGACCGGGAGGTTCTCGCCAAACTTGTCTAGAGAGAGTTGTGACATGATCGTTGAACCTTAACGCAAGATATGTGACTTTCAATCACAAATGAAAAAAGCCCTTGGCATTGATCTAGGTGACGCTCGAGTCGGAGTCGCAATCAGCGACGACCTTGGAATGCTCGCCCACCCGCTCGAAACGATTGCCGTCAAAACGAGCGATGTGAAAAAGCGGATCCTCACTCTGGTCGCCGAACGCGGGGCTCAAACCATCATCGTCGGAATGCCTCGGAATATGGATGGCACCTACGGCCCCGCCGCGACCAAGGCGAAGGAGTTTATCGAGGCCTTGAGAAGCTCGACGGAAATCAAAGTCATCGCTTGGGACGAAAGACTCACCACCGTCTCCGCACAGCGATCCCTCCATGAGGCCGGCAAGAATACCAAAAAACAAAGACCTATCATCGACCAAGTCGCCGCCCAGATCATCCTTCAAGGCTGGCTGGATTCGGTATCATGAGACTCAAGCTCGAAATCGCCTACCATGGGGGTGCCTTCGAGGGCTGGCAGAGCCAAGCAGCAGGGAACACCATACAGGATCACCTGGAGCGGGCTTTTGCAACCTTGTGCGGCGACCGAGTCATAGTGCATGGCGCTGGTCGAACGGATTCGGGTGTCCACGCCGAGGCGCAGAGTGCCCATGCCGATGTAGATGAAGCTCGACTCCCCCTGCAGGCGTGGACACCAGCTCTGAACGCCCATCTGCCCGACGACATTCGCGTGATCGAAGTTGGCAAAGTCCCGGAGGATTTCCATGCTCGGTTTTCAGCGGAGGGCAAAATCTACCGCTACACGGTTTGGAACCATCCCGTGATGCAACCGCTCCTGCGCGATCGCGCTTGGCATGTACCCCGCGAGATCGATCCCTCTCGCCTACGCGAGGCTTGCGAGCTTTTCACCGGACGCCATGACTTCGCCGCTTTTTCGCTCCGACGCACGAAAGAACCCGAGCAGACGATTCGCACGATCACCTCGATCCAGACTGAAATCCACGGCCCACAAATCCAACTGACCTTCGAAGGCGAGGGCTTTCTTCACAAAATGGTTCGCATGATTTCCGCCGCCATCATCCGTCACGCCATCGGCAAAGTCGGGCTCCAAGATTTGAAAAACAGCCTCCAAGATGGAGCCCCCACGTTTGGCCTCGTGGCTCCGGCTTGCGGACTGAGTCTCGTTCGCGTGCTTTACGAAGGCTCGAACTCCCAAGCGGAAAATGTCGCAGCCTGGCCGAGATAAAGTCCGTCGTCATCGGTGACATTCCAGACCGTGGCCTTCTTGATTTGGAATCGGCGTCCCGTTCGTGAAATCCGAATTCCGCTGTAATCATCAACGAATCCCGTCGCCTTGACTTGCCGCAAAAATTCTGCCCTCCGGGCCTGATGAACAGGCTCGGCGGTTTCCCTCGAAGGTGTTTGGGTGAGGGTTTCCCAATCCATTTCCCACAATCCGAGCGCGGTCATGTTTGCGTAGTTCAGGATCTGTTCGGCCTCGGCGCCCCCTGATAGCACAACGAAGGGAGCCTCAAAAAGACGTTGGGCGTCGAGCTCAAGATCATCGCTGGGTTCAATTAAATGCCGACCGGTGCGCTCCCTGTATGTGCGGAGCAATAACGCGCCATGCTCCACAAGAAATTCCCTCCGCTTACTCCAAATACTCATTTTGAAGCCTTAGCCGACTTCCCGACCGCTGGCGATCCGCGATTTCGGCCACCCTCTATCGTGACTTGAGTTTCTTCCGCCATTACGCTCGAATACGAGGCATGAAACAATTGCTGCGCGAAGTCCCAGACGGTCCGCCCGCCCTCGGCCCTTACTCCCTTGGTGTGATCACCGAGGGGAAATTTGTATTTGTATCTGGCATGACGCCATGGGATCCGACCACGGGAAAGATCGAGCGTGGCACGATCGCCCGCCAGACCGAACTCGTCTTGGATAACGTCAAAAAAGTCCTCCAAGCCGCCGGCGTAGGCTTTGAAAGTGTCGTTAGCTCCCGCGTTTATCTTTCCAATCTCACGACGGAAAACTTTCAGGAAATGAACGCCGTTTATATCCGATACTTCGGAGATTCGAACCCTGCCCGCACAACGATCGGCGCACAACTACCGGGGTTGTTTGA
>CAMBAQ010000060.1 GCA_945863785.1 Chthoniobacter flavus | reverse complement strand
GCGCCATCGAATTCCAGCGGTCGGTTGTCTTCCCCGAGGGCGAATAATTTCAACTGGGTCGCAAATGATCCAACGATCGAGCGCAGGTCGCCGGTGAAGTCTTGGATGTCGCCGATCGTCATCAGTTTCCTCTGAGCCAAGGCGTCCGAGGTGACCTTCCCGACGCCGTGGATGGTTGATGCGGGGAGGTCTCGCAAGAAGGCGACTTTTTCCTCGTCGGTGATACAGAAAAGGCCGTTTGGTTTTCCGTGGTCGCTGGCGATTTTTGCCAGCAGTTTGTTGGACCCGATCCCGATGCTAGCCGTGAGGTGGCGCTGGCTTTGGATGAGCGACTTCATGCTGGCGCCAAGCTCCATCGCGGCATGGCTATCGAATGCATCAAAGTGATGACTCATGTCGAGGTAGGCTTCGTCCACCGAGACCTGCTCGACTTGTCCGCCGAATCCGGTCAGCAAAGTCATTATCTCGCGTGACTCGCGGCGGTAGGCCTCCATGCGGGGAGAGATAAAGATTCCTTGAGGGCAGAGCTTTTGGGCTGTGCGGGAAGGCATGGCGGAACGAACCCCGAACGCGCGTGCTTCGTAACTGGCGGCGCAAACGACGCCCCTGCGGTCCGGCGAGGCGCCGACGATCACGGGATGGCCGGCCAGCTCAGGCGAGTCGCGTTGTTCCACGGAGGCGTAGAAGGCATCCATATCGAGGTGGAAAATCGTCCGTGTCACAGCGCGCTTGTGTTGAATATCTCAGCCGAGCGGATGTTGCCGCGCGATCCATTCTGTGACCGGTTGATTGCTGACAAGGTGCTCGTCGATGATCCTTGCGCAGCGCTCTGGTGTGACTTCCCCATACCAAATCCCATCCGGGTAAACGGCCATCCACGGACCTTGGCAGCAAATACGAAAGCAGGCCGCCTTGGTTCGCATGACGGGGATGTCCAAGTCGCGGATGCGGTTTTTGAGGGTTTCCCAGACCTCCATCCCCGCCGCTTCGGAGCAGCAGTCCGGACCGATGCAGAGAAAAACGTGCCGCTCGCTGGCGGTGAGTCCCATTTTGGAGAATCCGGCATCCCACTTTTCCATTACGCGAGTTCGCTCTCGATTTGTATGAGGCGTTGGTAGAGTGGGATCAGGCCCTCCGGGATGATTCGGATGCCGCCGATGACCGCCATGAAGTTCGAGTCGCCGCTCCAGCGTGGAACGATGTGGATATGAATGTGGTCGTCCACACCCGCTCCTGAAGCACTTCCGAGATTCCAGCCGATGTTGAAACCATGGGCATGAACGGCCTTTTCGAGGAGGCGTTGCGCGTGGATGCTGAGTTTCCAGAGATCGAGAATTTCCTCCTCGGTGATCTCCGCCATTTTGCAGACTTTGCGATTGGGGACGGCCATCAAATGCCCGGCGGAGTAGGGGTATTTGTTCATGATGAGGAAGGCAGTGGGTCGGCGGGAGACGACGAGGTGGGCGGCATCGTCGGTCGAGGTAGCAGCTACGGAGAGGAAATCTCCGCTGATCTTGTGTTCGGCTTGAAAATATTCGACACGCCAAGGGGCCCAGAGCGACTCGATGTGATTCTTGGGGAATGTCTCGTTCATAGAAGACCACTATGCTTGCAGGGCTTGAAACAGGCGATGCGTTTTTGATCGAATGATTCGAAAAAAACGAACACGGGTTTGCGCTTCTCCTTTTTTCGTGTCTAAGGTTACACCTATCGCTCAGGTATGGATGAAATTGAATTTGAGATCGTGGATAATGATAAGCGGAATTTTTCCCGCTACCCATTGGAGCGTCTCAAAGCCATTGCTCCCACCTATGCTGAAAGGTCTCCGCAAAGGCTGGCGTGTGTTGAATTAATCGCTGAGCGCGAGCAGGCTTTGGCACAGGGTGAGATTCGCCAAGCGGCGAAACGCGCGAAGTGGGCGCTGATTCTCTCCGTGGTCTCGCTGGTTGTGGCAGTGGGATTTGTGATCGTTTTTCCGATCCTGCGTCCGGTGCCTCGGGAGCAGCCTGTGGTTGTCCGAAGGGCTACAGTCTACAAGCCGCCGGTCCCTAAAGTGGTCGCGCCAGTGGAGGTGCAAGAGGAAAGGGAACCAGAGCCTTTGCCGCCGCTCTTGAGTGCCCCGCCGCCTACGCGGGGTGGGGAATAAAGAGTTCGTGCGCGAGCACGCTGAGGCAATAGATCGCGGCTGTTTCTGTCCGCAAAATAATCGGGCCAAGCGTGATCGGTTGGCATCCGTGCGACTTCGCGAGTGAGATCTCTGCGGGAGTGAAATCTCCTTCTGGGCCGACAAAGACAGTGACTCGTTTCGGAAGTGCGCCGTATTGCTGAGTGTACTCCGAGAGGACAAATTTCAGGGTTCTTGCGTCCGGTTGGAGGGAGGCAATGAGAAGGAGGGAGGATTTATCCGCTCGCTCCAGAAAATCCTTCATATTCACCGGTGCGGATATGACCGGGAGGTGGTTTTGGCCGCATTGTTTGCAGGCTTCGAGGGCGACGGCGTGCCATTTTTCGCGCTTCTTTGCGGTTTCATCCGCATCGAGCTGAACGATGGTGCGGTCGGACAAGATGGGAACGAGCTTTGAGGCGCCGAGTTCGACGGCCTTTTGGACGATGAGGTCCATGTTTTTTCCCTTGGGAATGGCTTGGGCCAGTGTGATCTCGCAGGGTGGGGGAGGGGTCTTGGTCGTGCCGGCGATCTTCAGAGTGACTCGGGAGGATGTGGTCGAAGCGATGGTGGCTTGCCCTTCGCGTCCAGCCCCGTCGAAGACGGTGACACGATCGCCCTCGTTGAGGCGAAGTACGTGCGAGCAGTGGTGGGATTCTTCGGGATCCAATGTGGCGGAATCCCAATTCTCAGGTCGTAGATGAAAGCGGTGCATGTTTTTTAAAAATGTAATCACGGAGCGCGTCGCGCCAGTGGCGTGGAGAAATGCCAGTCACTGAAGTGAGTTTCCGTGTGGAAAGAATGGAGAAAATAGGACGCGGCGCAATGAATTGTTTCATGTCGGCGAGTCGAATCGGGGCGACGGCTTTCGTGCGGAGTGGAACCCCCGCATCGCTTGCAACGGCCAGCGCGTGGGTGCCATATTCCTGCCAAGAACATGTGCCCGCATTGCAGGCATGGTAAAGGCCGCCTGGCAGTTCCAAGTTGAAAAAAGGCTCCATCCAACCTGCTGTATCGATAGCCGAGGTGGGTGAGGAAAACTTGTCAGCGATCGCTTCAACGTGGTCTTCGGTTTGGGCGCGTGAGATCAAGGCATCCACGAAGGAGGGCTTCGCTGGCCCAAAAACCCAAGAGACCCGCACAACCATACCGAGTCGACCGGTAGCGAGAACTTCGTTCTCACCATCTAGCTTCGTGGCTCCATACCAACCGCAAGGGTGCGCGACATCGCTCTCGGTGTAGGGTTCACGCTGGGCGCCATCGAAGACATAATCCGTGCTGAAGTGGATGAGACGCGCTCCCCGGGCCTCGGCGCAGCGGGCCATCAGTCCGGGGGCGACGGTATTGACGACACGGGCTTCTTCGCGGTCCTGCTCACAGCGATCCACGTTGGTGAGCCCCGTTCCATTCACCAGAATATCGAAATCGTGGGAATCGAGGAGTCGCTCCAAAGCGTCGGGGTCAGCGACATTGAGTTCTGGGCGTCTCAGTGCCGTGACCTTGTGATGCGCTCGCCAACATTCTGCAAGCGATCCCGCCAAGCGTCCGCCAGCGCCAAGGATGAGGATGTTTTTTGGCGAAACTGGCATGGCGAATTAAATCTCCATTGCTCCGGTTAGGTTCCGGATTCAGTCGGTGTGGCCTCGATGCGCGGAAAGAGTGGAACGGGCTCGCCGAGCACGTGACCATCGGGCAAGAGCCCCCAAGTTGATTGCTCCATCGAGGCGGAGCCACTCCAGTTGAGTTGCACGCGGATCGCGTCGGCCTCCTTGGGAATGATCGGAGTCATCAAGATCGAGACGATGCGTAGGGCCTCCGAGAGGCTGTAGAGAACCTCATCGAGTTTATCGGCCTGGTCCGGATCCTTGGCGAGTTTCCAAGGGGCGGTCTCTTCGACGTAGGCGTTGCAGCGTATCACAATCTCCATCACCGACTCCAAGGCAGCCTGCAACTGGAAGCCCTCCATTTGTTTTTTGTAGGCGGCGGCTTTTTCCGTCGTGAAGTCCGCGAGCGGCGAATCCATGCGGCGAAGGGCTCCTGCACGGTAGCGCTTGGCCATATTCAGGGTGCGGTTGAGAAGGTTGCCGAGGCTGTTGGCGAGATCGGTGTTGTAGCGTTGAATGAGGCGTTCGTTGCTGAAGTCGGCATCGCGTCCGGTGGTGATGTCGCTCAAGAGGTAGTATCGGAGGGCTGCACAACCATACTTCTCCGCGAGCGCGGAGGGGTCCACGATATTGCCAAGGCTCTTGCTCATCTTCGCGCCGGCGATATTCCACCATCCATGAACGAGTAGGGCGGGGATTTGTTCGTCTGTGAATCCCAGCGCATGGAGCATGATCGGCCAGTAAATGCCGTGTGGGGGAATGAGGATGTCTTTCCCGATCACGTGAACGGCTGGCCACTTGGCTTGGAAATCCGTTAAATCCGCTCCCGGTGCGGCATTGTAGCCAGCGAAGCTAATGTAGTTCACTAGCGCGTCGAACCAAACGTAGGTCACGAAGTCCGAGTCGAACGGAAGCTCGATACCCCAAGTGAGGCGGGATTTCGGGCGTGATATGCAGAGGTCGCCGGAGAGTTTTTCTACGGCATTGCGGAGTTCGGCCACGCGGAATTCGGGTATCACGATCGGATTTGCAGATCGGGTGCGGTCATCGATGAGGTCGAGGAGCCATTGGCGGCTCTCAGCGAGTTTGAAATAGTAGTTTTCTTCTTCGATGAGGACGACCTCGCCCCATTCCTCGCCGAACTCGCCATCTGGTCCCCGTTCCTTATCGGTGAGGAACTGCTCTTGCCGCACGCTGTAGTAGCCGCTCTGGGAGGCTTTGTAGAATTTGCCTTCATCCCAAAGGCGTTGGAGGATTCCTTGGACGCAGGATTTATGGACATCAGATGTCGTCGCGGCCCAGGCATCGTATTTCAGGTCGAGCTTCTTCCAGAGGGCGAGAAAAAGTTCCGTGATTCCGTTCACAAATTCAACTGGCTCGATGCCGCGCTGCTGCGCGGATTGCTGGACTTTCTGGCCGTGCTGGTCCACGCCGGTGAGATAAAATACCTCGCGTCCACTCAGGCGCTGGAATCGGGCAATGGCGTCAGCGAGAATTTTTTCATAGGCGTGGCCGATGTGCGGGGCGCCATTCGTGTAGTCGATCGCGGTCGTGATGAAGAAGGTCTTTGGCATGGTTTTGAAATTGGGTTTTGCAGCGGCAGATTAGGTTTCGAGCTTCACTTTTCCACCCCAGGAAATGATGCGAGCCTTCACTCCCGCCGCTTCGGCCTCAGCGATCTGGTGATTGCGAACATAAAAGAGGGAGAGGCTCGACCAAGCGAGTTGGTCGTTCGGGCGAAGCTCTACGGCGCGGAGACCGGCTTGAATCGCTTCGACTGGCTGACCGCCTTTCATTAAAGCCATTCCGAGAGCGTGCCAGCCGTCAAAAAAATCGGGCTCTATCTCGACACAGCGGCGGTATTTTTCAATCGCGGCATCGAGGTCGCCGATGGCTATGTCGCCGGTTGCGTCATCAAAAATCTCAGTAACGCGATCATCCATCAGCCTTGGGTGTTCCCCGGCATGGAAATTTTGGCGGCTTCGCGGCTTGTGCGCAGCCATTCCGCAAAGAGGAGATCCCGCTTGTTGCGGATCATGTTGGTGCGGATTTCGGACTCTCTCTCACCGAAGGCCTTCGAATCCGCTGGGCCGCGCGCGGTCAGGCGAACGGCAAAGGCGCCCCAGGGAGCCTGCGCGAGATTCGAGATTTCGCCGTCTTTTAGCAAAAGGGTGTTGGCGGTGATGAGCTGTTGCTCGGACGTGGCATCTTTGGCTGCAGGAACCACCGCAGTGAGATTTTCAATCGTCACGCCTGGCGATGTGGCGGCTTCCTTGAGTGGCTTGCCGGACTGAAGGGCGCTGCGGATCGAGTTCAATGCGGCGGTCGTAGACTGCATGAAAAGCTGATCGGATTTTTGCGAGCGAAGACGGGCTTCAATCTCAGGCTTGGCCTCGTCCAGAGTGAGTGGGCGGGAGGGGTTCACTTCCGTGATCTCAAAAATATAAAACGCATCCCCAGCTTGAACCACATCGCTCGACTTGCCTGGGCCCGCCAGAAGGAAGGCGGCCGGGGCGAGGGATTGAGCGATCAAAGTCGATTTCGGGTCGCCGTTTTTTGGTTGGGAGCCGGATCGATCAAAGGCCGCGAGCTTCGTAATTTTGAGGCCCGCATTTTTGGCTGCGTTTTCAAGTGAGACGGATCCTTGAGCGATCGTATCCGTGACGCCGCTGGCAGCGTTGGCGAGCTTTTGGAGGGCTTCGGTTTTCTCTTTCCCATCCAGCTTGGAACCTTCGGGCAACTCGAAGGCAACATAGTTGATCGCGCGGGTTTCTGTCGTGTTCAGCGCGGCTTTGTTGTTCTCGAAGATCGATGCAATTTCCTCTGGGGCGACGGGGATGCTGTCGGACTTGGCATCTTTGTTGAACTTGATCACCTCGGCCGTTACGGGCTGGAAGATCCTCACTGTGGCTTTGAGTTCCTCCTCAGACATGGCGGCTGGCGCCTCGACGATCTCGCTCAAGCTTTCGAGTCGAATCGCGTCGCGCATCACTTCTTCGAGTTGACGTTCTGTAAATCCACGCGGGGTTAATTGCTCACTGACAAAGGTCGAGTATTTGCGCGGGTCAAATTGGTTTTCGGATTTGAAGATCGGGAGGTTTTTGATGCGGTCAGCCACTTGGTCGTCCGTCGGTTCGACGCCGAGTTCACGTGACTGATGCTGAAGAACGATCAGATTCCAGACAAATTCCGAGAGTGCCGCTTCGCGCTCTTGGGCCATTCCGCCTAGCTTACGAAGAAGGTCATACTGTCCTAGCGACATCGTGAGTTGGTAGTTTTTTACATGGCGGTCGATGGAGACTTGAGTGAGGGCCTTGCCGTAAATCTCAGGGTTCCGGACATTCGAGAGATCGTCGAGTTGCTGAGTATTATACAAAAATACAAACGCAATGATGGTAAGCGCCGCGATAAAAAGCATGAGGACGCGTTGGTTTTTTCGAAAGATGTGGATCATAATAAATGACAAAAATATTGATTAAGCGGAAAAAAAGTTTTAGTGACTTTACGTAATGAAAGCAAGCCCCCCACGTTTATTAGCGTTTGTAGTGTCGATGGCCGCTTGTTCTTTTGCCTCTGTTTACGCGCAGGACGCCCTGGTTCAAAAGGACGGGAAGTCTTTCAGCGGAGCGATCACCGGCGTTAGAGCCAACGCCGTTCGTATCAAAATCGGACCTGTAGAAACGGCCGTGCCACTCGCGAATGTGAAATCGGTGACAATGGCCCCGACTGCCGATTACACCGCAGCTGTTGACGCATGGAGTAAGGGCGATGCCGCCGCAACCATCACCAAACTCATTCCTGTGGTGCAAACATTCAAAGGTCTTCCGACACTTTGGGCTGAGCGTGCGTGCTCGATCCTTCCTGAGGTTTACCTTGCTATCAATAAGCCAGCAGAGGCGGAGGCGGCCCTTACGGAATTTCAAAAACTCTACCCTGAGTCAGGTTCTTCCTCTCAACTCCTCCTTGCTCGCCTCTCTCTTTCCAAGAAAGATTTTATTGGAGCAAAAGCTCGATTGGAGCCTCTAGTGAAGGCAGCGAAGGCGGCCAAACTTCCGAAAGGATCGGAAGCAGTCACCTACAGCCAAGCCTTGGTTCTCATGGGGAATGTGCTCGAACAATCTGGGCAAAAGCCAGAGGCTCTTGAAAATTACCTTCTCGTCACAACCATCTTCAATAAAGATAATGCGGCTACAGCCCAAGCCGAAGCGAGGGCCAAATCCCTCAACGAAGAAAAAGTCATCGTCCCTTGACGTTCTGATCCATTAGAAAAAACCTATGCCCAAACTCAAGCCCACCATCCAACGTCTGCTCCCGATCTTGCTTCTGTTTTTAGCAAGTCCTCTCGCCATGGCTTCCGACAAGCCGCCGGACGAGATGAATATTATCGAAACGATTCTCCATGGTGGTCCGTTAATCGTGATGATCTGGCTTTGTATTTTAGGCACGTCGATGGTGATGATCACGTACATCATCCAGCTTTTCATGACTCTTCGAGTTGATAGTCTGGCTCCGAAGGCCTTGTTGGATTCGCTGGCTTCCAGTGTGCGAGCCGGCAACTTTCAAGAGGCTTGGGAGATCTGCAATGCTAACAAAGTTTATATCGCGCAAGTTTTGCGTGGGGCCCTCGAGCGTCTCGGTCGGGGGAAGGATGCTGTTGAAAACTCCCTCATTGAGCTATCCATGCGTGAGGGGCAGATCATCAAAACAAAAATCAGCTATATTTCGGTTATTGGGGTTATTGCTCCGATGATCGGGTTGCTCGGAACGGTTATTGGTATGATGGGTGCGTTTGCCGTTCTGGGGTCGTCGGGTGTGGCCGACCCTCGTGGTCTGGCTCTGCGAATCGGTGAGGTGCTCATGGCGACGGCGAGTGGTCTCTTCATCGCTATTCCAGCGTTTATTTTCTACTACTACTTCCGAAATCTCGCCACGATCGTTCTTGTGGCTGCCGATGATAAATTGCGCCATCTCATGGAAGACGTTCCTTACGATGAAATTCAAGGGATCCATGTGGGTGAGGGCTACGATGGCTCGGTACCGCAGCACGCGGCATCTGCCTCTTCCGGTCTTTCCCAAAAAGTGTCGTCCGATGCGGTTGCCTGCCCTGTCTGCGGTGGCGAAATATCCTCTGGTCAAACTCCTTGTCCTCATTGTGGAACGGTCATTGATTGGTCCTAATCTCGCATGTCCGACGCAGGTCACTCCCACGGTAAGTCCAAGAAGAAAGTCCGCAAGCCGGATCACGAGCCGGATCCGGAGTTTCAGATTGCGCCGATGATTGATATTCTTCTCGTTCTGCTGGTGTTTTTTATGTCGATCAGCTCGACGGAAGTTCTTCAGTCGAACAAAGAAATCCATCTTCCCATCGCGAAGGAGGCTAAAGAGGCCAAGGATAACCCCGGTCAAGTCATCATTAACGTTACTTACACACCGATGAACGACATGACCGGAGTGGAGTTAGATCAAAAAGACTATTCTTCGCCCTCGGATTTGGTTCCCTTGTTACAAAATAAAGTGGCAGCGAATCCGTTAGTGCGTGTTTTGATTCGTGCTGACCGTGAGGTTAAATACGACTTTGTTCGCCAAGTATTACAGGCCGTTGGACAATCCGGAATTGGTAACGTTACATTCTCAGTTGTTGACAAAGAGGCTAGTCCCTCTACCCCATCCTAATGAATATGCAATCTCACTTAGACTCTATTTCGCTCGCGAATAGGGTTACAACCCAGGAGGCTTTTTAAGCCATGGGAGGCGGTGGTGTATCAGAAGACGGCGACCCAGGGTTCCAAATCGCGCCCATGGTTGACGTGGTGTTCGTTTTGCTGTTGTTCTTCATGGCTTCGGCGGGATCTCAAGTGATTGAGAAGGAGCTAAATATCAGTCTTCCTAGCGGACGCTCTGCGTCATCGGCCGGGGCGGTGCCTTCGACGCCGATCATTATCGATATTTTACCGGATGGTAAGATCCAGATGAACAACAAGGTCTATGATACTGCCGAAAGTAAGGAGCTTCCGGAGCTTCGAGCGTGGATCAAAGAAACGATTGCCAAGTTTGGCGACAAAGATCCGGTCATTTTACGCCCCAATTCAGCGACTAAGCACGAGAGGGTGATGGATGTGCTCAATGCTGCCTCGGCGTGCGGGGTGACTAAGCTCTCATTTAGTTGAGGAAGGCTTCGGTGGTCAGTCGCAAAAAACCAAGGCTTCCGTGGTTTGGGCCGTATCATTTTGCTGCACTGATCTTCGCTGGTGGTCTTTTGCTCGCAGGTTTTTGTATAGTGGGCTACGTGCATAGCGACGAATTTGCGGCAAGTTTAGGTCGATCTACTGGGCACGCTCTTCATTCTGATGCCGTTTTCACTCCACTGCGATGGGGGACGGCAGCTATAAAAAGCGAGTCGCTT
>CAMBAQ010000059.1 GCA_945863785.1 Chthoniobacter flavus | reverse complement strand
TACTGGAGAAAGTTACAAGAGAGCTTACGCCTAGCTTCGAAGCCATTTCCGCAAGTAGTGGGCTGGTATGCTCCGTTTGGTAAAGAGTCAAAAAGCCAGGCTCATCTGCCTCGTCTCTACTCGGATCAAACGGATGCCCTCTTCTGTAGAGGGGAATTCGTTTTCCGCGAAACCTTGCCGGTTCTGAGCCATCTGGGGCAAAAGCAATCAAGGTTAACCTCACGATATCCGTCCACTCGCGATCATCTGGGCCTGAGGGCTTGTTAAGCTTCGGCCCGGTAAAGAATTCATCAATAATGGGAATAGGGAAATCGGCCAATGTGGTTCGCAGAAGAACCGCCATTTGCTCCTCATGGATATTGCGGCAAAGCTCACGAAGCCGCTTGAGCGAGTAAGTATCGTTGTCTGTGTTAGGCATAGGTTTCTATATTGATGGTATTTAATGCAAATGAGACCTTGGAGTCTTTCAAGCGGGTGATCAAAGACGAGATATCTCTAAATTCCGACCATAAGGAAAATTGAATTGTCTTGAGATGGGCGAGTTTTTCGATTCCAGCAAGTGACTCGATCGTGCCGCCGATGGATAGCACCTTGAGGTTCTTTAAATTTTCCAACCCGCTTATCAATGGCCAAGCAGGCGAAATGCCAATTGGCACATAGAAATTCAACGCCAGCGATTCCAGATCGCTGAAAGCCTCGGAAAAGTGGATTGCGCCGCAAGGCACTTCATTTATATCCAAATGCCGTAAATGGCCTGCCTGGTCAAGGCTTTCCCAGCTATTTAGCTCCCCGATGCCGTGCAATTTCAAAGCTCGCAAATGGGATATTTTTTCCACGCCCCTCAGATCCAGTTTATCAACGTCGGCAATCGAGAGATCGTTCAAAGACGGCAAAGCCGACAGTGGTTCAAGGGAGGGAAAATATTGATGGAAAATCGCACCGAACTCCGATTCCTTCGCCCCGACAACAAGCGCATTTTCTTTGCGCTCACAATTCATGCACAGCGAATTGATCTCCCTACGCAATTTCATGGCCACAGGGTCTGCACCCGCCAAAAGCAAACTCAACTCCGGCAAACCGACATGCCCCTCCAGTTGAGCAAGTTGGCTTAAAAAAGGCAGTTTTAGGCGCCCGTTATCTGAATCAATCACAGCTCCAGAAAAAATTTTGGCTTGCTCGCTTACCGAAACCCCACTCAACAAAGCGCACGCTTGGGAGACGCCATCGCTTTGCCAGGAAGCAAACATATCGAGGAGGTTAGTCAGATTGTTAAGTTTCACTCGGTATATCCTTAAGAAATATTAAAACCATTTAAATTCCGCGAATCACTTCATGGATTGCACTTAAGTCTTCATCTGCCAAAGCTTGATTTTTCAATTCAGGATGTGCACCGAGGTGATCAGAAATCAATCTTGTTGCTTCAGTCAGATTTCCATCAAGGCACTCGTAGCATGCTAGATTATAGCAAACTGCAACATGCGCAGTTACCGATACAAAAGCTCTCTCTCTTAACAACGCCAAAGCCTGCTCTCGCTTTCCATGCTTGTTCTTCAATACTCCCAAGTAGTTGACTAGCTCAAGGGTAAGAGAGTGATCTTTAGGCAAGGATTGGTCTAAATTTTTCACGTAATCGCTAAAAACCTTCTCCATTGAATCCTCGTCCCCTATTTTCTGCATTACATTCCCAAGGTTGTTTGCGCTTTGTATGGAATCGGGATGAAGTGGCCCTAAACCCTGAAGCCTTCCTTTGAGTGCCTGTCGGTGGTGCCATTTTGCAGATTTCAAATCGTTGCACTGTTCACACAAAATAGCTAGATCACTATGAGTGGAACATGTATCTGGGTGTGCCGCTCCCAAAAGTTCGCTTCTTCTTAACAAAACTGTTTCAAAAATATTTTTTGCGCATTCCTGTTTATCTATATGGGCAAGTAGCCCTGCATAGCCAGATTGGCATGAAAGACTTAAAGGATGATTTTCTCCTAGCAGCTCTCTAAATCCTTTCTCTGCAGTCTTGTAGTGGTGTTCCGCCTGCTTACGCGAACCAATATCCCTATAAAGCCTAGCCAGATTTAGGTGTATTCCCAATGTTTGCTCCGCACTGTCTCCAAGCATGTTTCGAGATATTTGCAGTGCTCGCTCCATCAAGTGCTTCGCCTCGGGAGTCTTTTGCAATGCTGCAGCCGCTAAGCTGCAACCTATTAAACTTGAGAGGGATTTAGGGTGATTATCTCCAAACAACTTAAGGCGAGCATCAAGAGCCTCCCGATAACGCATTTCAGCCTCGGCATGTTTGCCTTGGCTTAAAAGAGACTTTCCAAGATTATTGATTGCATCCAATGTGTCCGGATGGTGCCTACCTACAAGGTATTCCAAATCGTCTAGTCCCTTGCGGAAGATTTTCTCAGCCTCGGAAAAATTACCCTGATTTAGAAAAAAAAGGCCCTTGCTGTTTTCTACCCCTATTCTGATCTCGCCATTGTATTTACCCAAGTCATGAGCAGCTTCTTCGGCTTGCCCGTATATTTCTTTCAAAACTGGGGAAGAGGATCCCTGTTCACGAAGAAACTCGGCCAATCTGAAACCCGCACGGCTCAACTCGAATGCATCTTCAGCATCAACCTTCCATTCAGCCCATGCTATTTCATAAAAACGAGAGGGATCTTTACCCAGATTGAGCCAGTATTGGATCAATTCGTATTTGTCGCGATCGTAAAGGACCTGAAACATTGCCTCGTCGGTCAAAGTATCGATTAATTCTTTCTTTAGTCCGGCTTTAACAAACTGCCATGGCAACTCCTCAGCAAGCCGCTCATCTACCCCAGCGTTGCACGCCATGTCGTCAAACCACTCCGCAAGTTTCCGGTGCAGTTTAAGTTTCTTTTTTCCTGTTAGACCATACCTATCTTCCACGGCTTTTCGCAGGTAATCATGGCCGAAACTGATTTTCCCACCGCTTTCATAAATCGATTCATCAAGGGCATTCTGGATTGCTGCCCATTGGGCTGGAACCAACTTGGCGATAGCCAGAAGCTCGTCTTGATACAATCCAGCCCGGCTTGCCCAGATCGCCTCCATGGCTTGTTGAACAGGCTTTTTCCCGAGATCCGCCTCGACTCTCGCCAGCACATGCTCGAACACATCGTCCACTGTGGGCTCGTCGCCCTCGGCCTTGCTTGACGGCAAAGAAAGAAGCGTCGCCAGTCGCTGCTCTAATTCCTCATGAACCCCAAAAACCCGCAACTCCTCCAGCACCGTCATCAAAAACAAAGGGTTGCCGCTCAGCGGATGGCTCTGCAGGGTTTTGGCTTGCGGGGAGGTAAGCTTCTTACGATAGCGGCCCAGGTATTCCGTAATAAACCGGCTCTGCTCGGCCTTAGTGAAGGCCTTGACCTTGAGTTCTACCCAACTCAAGCGCGTCTTTGTAGCTTCAAGGATTTCTCCATCAAGGCATGAAGCCACCAACTTCACCTGCGGAGGTAAAAACGCAGGGAACCAACGCAGGTGTTCACGATCAGAAAGCTTATCCAAGCCATCGAGCACGATGAGCACTTCCTTATTTTCACGCTGAGCCCACGCACTCGCTGTAGCCAACCAAAGCGGAAGTTGCTCCAGTTGCTTGTCTGGATCGCTTTCAGGCTTGAATTCGTCGCCCGTGACAATCGCAATCTCCTGCATGATTCTCACCGCCATCCTCACCGGATCTGCCGCATCTGCTCCGCAACCGAGATGATGAACGATCACCGCTGCCTTGGGATGCTTTGAGCTCCAATCCAAAAACCAATTTGCAATGAGGGCACTCTTGCCACCACCGGACTGCCCCGTGATGAGCACGGGCTTGCAGGCATCCATAGCCTTGTCCAACGCTGTGAAATAACGCTCACCCCCCAGATACAATCTGATGCGAGAAAGGGTGTATGCCTCATGTCTTCGGCGCTCCATCGTCAAGGCATCGGGAACCTCGCTTTCAGGGAACGCCTCGTCGATCAACTTCCAGAGGTCTTCCCTCACCCTTTCGGCCAACTTCTCGGGGGTCGGGTAATTCTCCACCACGGGAAATCCACTTTTGCGGATGCGGTCCTTGAGTTCTTCGAGCTTGGATTTTTCCTGCGTTCCCTCGCTCAAGTAGGCACCCCCCTTTTTCCCAGACCACTTTGAATCCCGAAAGTAAAAGAACGCTCGACCTGCCATGGCTGGATTATTCAAGACCCCATGAAGCATCTCCAATTCGGTGACGCTCTTGCCGCCCCGATGTTCCTCAAGCCAGGGTTGCTCTTGAACGATTGCGGCATCGTATTTGTCCTTCTCCGGCACCCACCCGTAGCGCTCGCCGATGAACCCCATGAAATAAGGCCGCGCACGGTCGATCTCCGCCAAGCAGATCGAAAGAACACTCCCATTCTGGGCCTCCTCCTCCGTGATCCCCCATCGCAAATCCACGTCCACCAACTCCACTTGGCGCTCACGGCACCTACGGCGCAACTCAGGAAAAATCGTCCTCACCAGCAAATCCCGCTCCTCGGTGAAATCTCGAAAGGTGGAACTTAAAAAAATGCGGACCGTGCGGGATTGAGTGGTCATTTTTTGATTTTGTTTTCCAAATCGCTCGGGCTACTCAAACCTTCGAAACCCTCTGGCAGATCGAGTGCCCAGAGGAACGTATTGTAGTCCTTGTCCTTTGCGTGATTCGTTAGGGCGTCATAAGGCACAAGCTGATGATGCAAGAGGCGGTCATTTTTGCGGGAGTTCTCATCATTGGAGCCACTCCAGCGCCATCCATCCATGGCCTTCTCAGCCATCCATCGCATATGCTCGGAGCGGGATAAATGAACAAGCATTTCGTTGTCTTGGCCCTTAGATCGATGTTCCCAAGCTGCTTTTTTGACCTCGTGGTGCAAGGCCAGCAGGCGATTGCTTTCGCGGTAGCGCTCAGCAAGCAAGGCCCAATCTTGCGGCATATCATTCCATTTTTTACCATCCTTGGACGCCTTCTCTATCGCCTTCTGACAGTAAATGGCATGGCATTGCTTCGCGACTTTATCGATATCCAGTTCGAGAGGGTCTTTTTTGCCCAAGCCGAGTGAAAACCAGTTCCGAATTTCTATTATCGCTATATCCTTTTTTGTTCGACTCTTGGCGACCAGCTCGCATAGCTCCGTCGTATTGCTCAGGCAGGCAAAAATCCGAGGGGCAGCGATGTTGTGCCTCATGCGAAAACGATCAGCCGCTTCTAGGGTTGCGGTATCGTCCCCGAGGGCAAAGACAACAAAGTCAGGGCAAGCATCGCCACCCTCTGGGAATGCGCTGTCCGCTGTGCCCGCATGCCAAGCTAGGTCAATCACCAATTCTGCTGCAGGGAACCTCTCTTTAAAAATGGATTCCCGCCCCTGCCCTGCGGAGCAAAGATCAATGCGGGGTTTCTTCTCAGCCGAAATCTGCAGCATAATGGCCCCTGCGCGAATGAGCTCCTGCTGGTAGGCGCCAGCAGCGTCTATCAAGATCCGCACGCCATTTTCACGAAATGCAGCAGTTTTTGTTGCCTCACAAGCGATCTCAAGCATGAGTTGTCGCGCCGCCTTCGTGATGAAACTATCCAACCGGATGCCAGAGTCCTTGATCCGGTCGATAAAATAAGAGCGCAGTTCAAAAGACTCGACCCCCGAGTGCAGTTCACACACCTTGCCAAACTTGTTTTCCACTTCGGAGCAAATACCCAGATTCGTCTCATCTTTATGAGTCACAGCCACCAACTTGGCAGCCCGCTCGATGCCAGCTTCCTTCATCTTCGTTGAATCCAGTGCGTTTCCCAAGATCACTTCCGCCCCCACGTCGCGCAATTCACCTAGATTTTGGTTTGATTCATTGATTTCCACCACCACCACGGCACCACCTGCCTTGCGTAAACTTTTAACAATTTGGCTCCCCCTCTGCCCAGCGCCACACACAATCGTGTGTCCACGCATGCGGCCAATACGAATTGATGTTTTAAATATACGATAGACCGCCGATGCTGTCGCTCCTACGACACCAAGCAAAGTTGCCGTTCCCAGCCACCTTGCAATTTCTATTAGCACTGGCGTAGGCGGTTCGTTAACCACACCGGAACTCAACGAAAAAAGCTGAATGGCACGATACAAGGCCGTCGCCCCACCTTGGGCTGGCTCGTAGTTGTAAAATCCCATTGTCCCAAGCAAAAGCGTAGCCGCAGAGGACAGAACAAGTAAGATGAGACCAGTATTTTTATTCATTTTCATAGAGTTTATTGCGCATTAAATTGTTATTGAGAACAGCACTAGTGCTTCGGGAGCTCCCAGACATCCTAAGTACATTCAGAGTTCGAGGAAATAATAAGCGATTGGTGCTTGGCCTTAAGATTTTCAATATTCATTGATTCATTCATTTAAAGACGGATTCGGCACGCTCCACCTCCCACGGTTCACAAAGTCTCGCAGGTGTAGGAGACGCCGATCAGTCTCCCTTCGGATGCTGGGCGGAAATCGCGTCGTAGGTGGCAAGTTAAAATGAAGCGATCAACACCTGCGGATTTGAGCCTACTGCAGAGTTCGGAAACGTTGATGGAGTGATCAAGTAGTTCCAAGCTATCCAGCCCCACAACTTTGACGGGAGTCCAGGTTGGTGATCCTAAGAATTTGAGGTTCAAGCCCTCAAGCGCTGAGACTGAATTATGTAAGCCTCTTTTCCGCATATGGTTCTCAGGATTCTCCAAGGAGAAAATCAGCGCAGAGTTCGGGCACGCGTTCATCTCCTCAATGAGTCGCCCAGTTTTTCCAGTTTGCGGTCTACCGAATATGACATGCATTTGCATCTTATCTATTTCCTTGTTGGTTTTCAGTTAGAAGTTGGATGACTTCCCAAAAAAACGGATTCATGCCGAGCGTGGTGCACCATTTTGGACAGTCGAGGGTGGTCATTTTTCTTAAATTTAGGTCAAATTGTTATCGAGAACGGCAACTGCGCTCCAGCAGCACCTGGACAATCCACTTGAGTGTGGGTATTTCCTGTTTTTTGGAGGGCATCGCGCATCGCATTGATGGCGAGGCTCGGCGAGTTACAGTCCTCACTCAAGTGAGCCAGAAGAACATGGCGCAAGTCTGGCGTCGCGATCTCGGTGATGAGTTCTGACGCCGCTCTATTGGAAAGATGGCCGTGGTGAGAGAGGATGCGTTGCTTCACGGAAGGCGGGCGCTTGTCATGCTGTTGAAGCATCACCTCGTCGTGATTGGACTCCAGCAAAAGGGCATTCACTCCTCGAATGGCATTGACCACGGACTTTGGCGCGTATCCAAGGTCGCTCGCAACCGCAAAGGATGATTCCTGATACTTCAGCACAAATCCCACGGGATCTGCCGCATCGTGAGGCACAGTAAAGGGCGTGATAAGAAAACTGCCGACCTTAAAAGTTGAAGGTGTTGAGAAATAACGCATTTCCGCTTCAATTCCCATGCCACGAAGTCGCTCCCCAGTGAACGGGTTGGTAAAAACCGGCATTCCATGTTTCTTGCAAAGCCCTGCCACTCCTCGGGTATGGTCGATGTGCTCATGCGAGATAAGGACGCCATCCAACCCCTCTGGCGGATCATCCAGACCATCAAGCAATCCCTGAATCCGCTTCGCACTCAGCCCGGCATCAATAAGCAAAGTCGTTCCCCCCGCCCTAGCGAGGATCGCGTTCCCGGCACTACCGCTGGCAAGTATGGAGATACGGATCATTTTTTAATATCCACGAAAAACGGGTTCATGCGGAGTGGAGTGCTGCAGCTTGGGCAGTCGAGGAGCAGGGCGGAGTCGGTGTAACCGCCCTCGCCATCACCGGCTTCGTAGGTCCAATATTCGATACGATCAGCGATGGAGGTGGGAATGAGAATCTGTTGCCCGCAGCAGGGCGGCCGGGCAGTAAAGGGGCCAGCGGGCAGGTCTTCAGAAACTATTTGGCGGCGGGCGGTTGTAATGAGGGGCCCGAAAGCGAGGTTTTCAAGGTTGAATAATTCAATCCTACCGCTCAAGAAACCGCAGAATAGAATCTTTCTGGACCAGTCAGCTGAAATACAATTAAGGCCTTTAAAAGAAAATTCATTCAAGCAAGAAAATGAAAATGCGTCCAGAACTTTCAAGTTAAAGTGATTGTGACAAAAGAGCAAGCGATTGTCGGGCGATATCAAAATATGATGGGCCGTTTTTGCTCTCAAACTTCCAAGCGTCTTTTCAGATTTGAGGTCATATTTTAATATAGTTCCATCAATGCCGGCTGAAAATACAGTTTTCCCGTCGGGAGAAATCGCAAATGAAGAAATTGTGCTGGAGTGACCATCAGCAAAACTTTCAATTTCATTTGTTTGCATGTCCCATTTTTGAATTTTATACATTCCACCTCCGGAAAGACTTGTGCCAGAGAGAAAAAAGACACTTTGGCCACTGAAGTCGGGGGCTAAATTATAGACTGGTCCGGTATTCCCCTCGACATTGTGTGTGCATTTCCCCGTTCGGGCATCCCACACGCGTAGAGTGAATTTTCCGTTATTAAAGTCGCCATCACCGGAAAACAAAAACAGACCATCATCCGAAAGTTTGATCGACCTTACGGGATTCTCATGACCCTCAAAAATGCCAAGGCATTCCCCAGATTCCATATCCCAAACACGAATTGTTCCATCATCGCTTCCTGAAAAAATTCGATTGCAATGACTTAAATATGCCAAGGAGTTGACTGGACCATTATGTCCAGAGAAGGACAAAAGTGGTTTTTTGTTATCTAAACTAATGGAAAAAAAGTTTTCATCTGAACTTGCTGAAATCAATGTTTTAGTTTCAATAGAAAAAAACAAAGTATTAATACCCCCTCCATTGACTTGATGGTTTTGGAGACTTTGGAGGCATCGGCGCGTGTCCACAACCGAAATAGCACCATAAAAATCTCCGCAAAAATACTGATATCCATCTGGGGTGAATACAGTGGATTTCAGATCATAAGCATGCGAAAAACTTGAAATACATGTGCCGGAAATCACTTCCCAAACCATTGTTTTTTTATCGCTACCGCATGATATAATTAAATTATTATCGTCTGTTAAAGATATCGAATTAACAACACCCGAATGCCCTGATAAGGTTTTCAAACACTCCCCATTATGTAGATCCCAAATACGAATTGTGCCATCCCTGCTTCCAGATATGAGAATTTGTCCATTTCTAGATATACAAAAGCTGGTTACGATATCGGAATGCCCCTCAATTAACATTATACTCTGCCCGCTTGTGAGATCAAAAACACTCAGGTTTTTTTGAAAAAGTGTATAAACGAGCTTCTGTCCATCCGATGTTGTGGCAAGACCACCAACATCATGGAAAGCTATCATTCCAAAGATGAGCATTCGGTGGTTATCGAAGCTTACTTGGTGGGCATTTTCATTCCAGCGCTCATTAACAACTAAATCAATTGTCCTATCATGATTAATCACCACGCTGGACTCGTTGGATATTAGGTTCCACTTACGAATCGTGCCATCCAAACTCATTGAGACTAGATCGCCAGATGGCATTGCCGAAAGTGCTACGACTAGACCTGTATGACCCTGAAGATTTTTTACCTGTTCGCCTGTTGCTGTATTCCAAAGGAGTATCTCATTACCTGAACCTAAGGCTATGTAATGTTGATGAACAAGGCATGCCGAAAAAACCATCCCACCACCCCCTACTTCAATCGAGTCGACGCATTTGCCGGAATGGATATCCCAAAACCTGAGTTCGTTTCCTCCTGCTGAAAAAATGCGGCGCCCATCGTTGGCTACAAGAATAGTTCTTACTTGGCTCGTGTGTCCCTCCAAGATAGCCGTGCAGGCAGGCATCGGATTATAGATTTCATCCGAGCCGAACTGCTTTAAGAGCTTTATGCATTTCAGCGGTTCAAGCCTGCGTTTGCCCTCCTCATGAACTGGGCCAACTGGGGCGTCATTTCGGGCAAGGTTGGCAGCGAATCCTTCTTGCGTAGCGTATTTCTTGAGCGGAGCGGAATTGGTAGCAACGAAGACGCAAAACGCCTTCACGATATCGAGTCTATTGGGCGTTTCAGTCATGCGCTTGCGCTCTGCAGCGATTTCCTCCTCCGTCCAGAGTCGCACGGATTCGACTGGGCGCGGCAACGATTCCGCCTCGCCACTGCCGTCGCGTATGCGAG